>CAZRYP010000392.1:0-2087 GCA_964604295.1 uncultured Treponemataceae bacterium | reverse complement strand
CCTTGGGCACGGCTTTCATGAATCCGGAGAGGATGAACACCGTCGAGGGGAGTCCCATCGCGATGAAGATCAGGATGACGGATAAGGGTTTGTCCACCAGTCCCATCTTCTTCATGAGGATGAAGAGGGGGATGATGGCGGCCTTGAGCGGCAGCATGATGCCCGAGAGGAACAGCATATAGACGAGCGTGGAAAGGCGGTATTTGTAGCGCGATACGCCGTAGGCCGCCATCGAGCCGAAGATCAGGACGAAAACCATCGACGCGGCGGACATCCAGATGCTGTTGAAGAAGTAGCGGCCGAAGCCTTTCTTCACCCAAAGAGTCACGTAATTGGAAAAGTCCAGGCCGGTCGGCAGGGCGAAGGGTGCCCGGAGGATGTCCCTCGTGGTCTTGAAAGATGAGAGCACCATGTTGGCCAGAGGGTAGAAAATGAGCAAGGCATAGGAGAGGAGCAGGACTTCCAGCGCCGCGATCGCGAGCTTCCTCCACGGTCCCGCGCCCCGGAAGCGCAAGTCGGTGGTCACAGCTCGACCTCCTTCTTCCCGAGAGCCGCGATGGAAAAGATCGAGGCGAAGAAGGTCAGGCCGTAGATGACCACGCCGATCGCCGAGCCTATGCCTATCTCGGGACTGCCGGAATCCACGGATCCGAAGGCGGTGCGATAGAAGAGAGTGCCGATCGTGTCCGTCGAGAAATTGGGCGAGCCGTCCAATCCCGCCATCGTGTAGATCTGCTCGAATACATTGAGGCTCCCGATGATCGTGAGCACGGTGATCACCGTGATGGAGGGAACGATCAGGGGCATCACGATCTTCCAGAAGACGGTCGACTCCTTGGCGCCGTCGAGGTAGGCCGCTTCGAGACAGTCGGTCGGCACGTTGTCTATGGCGGCGAGGAATACGAGGCTGGGGAAGCCGACCCATCGCCAGATGTTCACGAGGATGATGGAGAAGGTGGCCAGGGTTTCGTCGCCCAGCCATGCCCTCATGAGATCGGGGCGGCCCAGGATCTTGAGGAAGCCGTTGAGCAGACCGTTGGGGCGCAGGTAGAGTCCCCAGAGGAAACCCACGGCGACGATCGAGAAAAGGACCGGGATGAAGATCACCCTCTTGAAGAATTCGTGGCCAGCCACTTTCCGCGAAAGCAGGTAGCCGAAAAACAAGCCGAGGCTGTTCTGGACGAGCATGGTGACGAGAAACCACTTCGCGTTGTTCCCGAGGGCGTTGAAGAACCTGGTCCTGTAGGGCTCCGTGAGGAACATCCTCCTGAAATTGCCGAGGCCTATGAAATCGCCCCTGAGAAGCTGGTTCCAGCTGAAGAGGCTGTTGAAGAGGGACATGAAGAGGGGGAGGAGGATGATGACGGCCACGATCGTCAGTCCCGGAAGGACGAAAATCGCGATCCATGCACCATTGCGGGCGTCTTTTCTCGTCACGCTGCTGCTCCTGGATACTTGTCCGCGACAGGGTCGCCCTGTCCTGTGATCATAGTACATGAAAAAACCGCCCGAAGGAACTTCCGCTCGGGGGAAGTTCCTTCGGGCGCCTTGTCGTTCGAAATCCTATTTCCTGAAAGGCGCGTAGTAGGTGGCGATGCCTTCCTGGACTTGCTTGGCGACTTCGGCGGCGTCGAACTTGCCGGCCATGAAGCCCTGGAGCGCGGCCTGGATGAGCACCGATCCCGTGGGCTGCTGGTACCTGAACCCCACGAGCATGATATAGGGCGTGTTGTACTTCTGGAGGGAGAGTACCTTTGAGATATAGGGCGAAGCGGAGGTATCCACGCCGGGGACGGCCGAAACTTGCTTGAGCTCCTTGATGAAGGCGTCGCCCGTCGTCTTGCCCGCCAGGAAGCGGAGGAATTTGGCCGCCGCGTCCTTGTTTTTGGATCCCGAGTTCATGCTGAAGTTGCCGTCGGCGTAGAGCGAGACATAGTGGGGATCGCCCGTTTTGGGGACGGGAGCGGCGAAGACGTCATACTCGAGCTTGGGATTCTGGGCGGAGAAGTAGCCGGCCTCGAAGCTGCCGCCGATGAAGTGGCCGGCAATCTCGTTGATGAAGGAAGACTTCATGTCGGTATAGCTGA
>CAZRYP010000391.1:0-2091 GCA_964604295.1 uncultured Treponemataceae bacterium | reverse complement strand
AATGACCACCTTATTTCTTGACTGTTTTTGGTCTTGATCTGAAGGCTCAGCATACTTCGCTCGTTTACGCACAAACCGCGCCAAGCACTTCGGGCACGGAAATACAGGTTAAGCCAATGTTTTTGATTAATTAAAACCCCCAAAAGGCATATTGCAACAATAAACCTTATAGGGTATATTATTGATATATACCTTGTGGGGGATATTATGCAAACAGCGATCTACACCTCGAAACAACTCGCGACGACGCTACGAGGGCGGCGAAAAGCGCTGGGGCTTACGCAGAAGGATGTCGCGGCCTTGGTCGGGCTGCTCCCTAAGACGGTATCCGCCCTGGAGACAAATCCGGATCGTTGCGGTGTCGAGAGCCTCCGGACGCTCCTTGTAGCCTTGAAACTTGAATTGACGCTCATCCCGAAGGATGAGAGCGCAAGCGCGGTTCCAAAGGCGGAATGGTGATCATGGGCAGGCAATCGAAGACGAAACGCCTTGGGGTTTGGATGAATGGTGAGCGTGTCGGAACCTGGTCAGTCCTTTCTTCGGGCATGCATGAGTTCAGGTACGATACGAAATGGCCGGAATACCCCGAAGTAAGGCCGCTTTCGCTCTCAATGCCCGTGAACGACGCGAAACTTGCCTATACGGGTGAGATTGTAGAAGCTTTTTTTGAGAATCTGCTGCCCGACAGCGCGGACATCCGTCGGCGTTTGCAGAGACGCTTCTCCGTCGAGAAAAACTCCGCTTTCGATCTGCTCGCCGAAATCGGAAGGGATTGCGTGGGCGCGATTCAGCTCCTGCCAGATGAGGAAACGCCTTGGCAGATCAGGACCATTTCCGCACAGCCGCTCGACGAGGCCGGGGTAGCGCGAGCTCTCAGGCAGGCTGTGGCATCTCCCGGGTTCGGCCAGCCCCTCGATGATAATTTTCGCATCTCCATCGCAGGAGCCCAGGAAAAGACGGCCCTCCTTCGGCACGAAGGTCTATGGTGCTTTCCATCAGGAGCGACCCCCTCGTCCCATATATTCAAATTGCCTCTAGGCCTTGTAGGGTCGATGCAGGCCGACATGAAGGAATCGGTGGAGAACGAGTGGCTCTGCGCGCAAATCGTTAAAGCCTATGGACTCCCGATAGCTCGCTGCGAAATAGCCGATTTTGAGGATCAGCATGTGCTCGTCGTGGAGCGTTTCGATAGAAGGCTCTCATCGGATGGTACGTGGTGGATTCGCCTTCCGCAGGAGGATATGTGCCAAGCGACGGGCACTCCGCCGGGGGCGAAATATGAAAATGAGGGCGGGCCTGGAATCATCAGGATCATGGAACTGCTGCTTGGATCGAGAGACGCTCTTGCCGACAGGAGAAACTTCCTGAAAGCCCAGGTGCTATATTGGATCCTGGCCGCCCCGGACGGGCACGCGAAGAACTTCAGCATATTCCTCGAGCCGCAAAGCCGCTTCTCGCTCACTCCTCTCTACGATGTGCTCTCCGCCTATCCAATCTTGGGTCATGGGATTAACAAGCTGGCACCCCAGAAGCTCACCATGGCCATGTCGGTTGTCGGAAATACAAGACACAACAAATGGGAGCAAATCACGACGGGCCGTTGGCGATCCACCGCGTCGAAATGCAGGGCTCGGGGAGAGATCGAAGGAATCTTCCAGGAACTTATAGACGCTACTCCCAAGGCGGTCGAGTCCGTATCGTCGGCGCTCCCGAGAGATTTTCCCATAACGGTTTCCGAGCCGATCCTTGAAGGAATTCAGGCCGCGGTCGAAAGGCTTCGAAGCGGTATCGATGAAAAATAGCATGACAGCCTGGATCGACATGGCCGTGCCGTTCCGGGTGGGCGAAGAGGCCATCAGGTTCGCCAGGCTGTGATTCCGAAGTCAACCCTCAGGCTATGGCGGCGGCCACGATGTGCGCCGCGGCCGCGATGTCCTCGGACTGGCTGAACTCGGCCGGGTTGTGGCTTATGCCGTCCCTGCTTGCCACGAAGAGCATGGCCGTGGGCAGGAAGGGAGCGAGGATGGCGCTGTCGTGCAGGGCGCCGCTCGAGGCGTCGGGCAGGGGAATTCCCAGCTCGGCCCCCCCCCC
>CAZRYP010000390.1:0-2095 GCA_964604295.1 uncultured Treponemataceae bacterium | reverse complement strand
GACCCGGCCAGGAGGCTGGGGTTTCGCCACGCGGGAAAGCCGACCCAGGAGATATCCATGACCAAGGCCGAGTGTGCCGGATTCGCGCAAATCTACGAAACGGAGCTCTTCGAGAACGTCGTTCCCTTCTGGGTCCGCCATAGCCCGGACCGCGAGGCGGGGGGCTATTTCAATTGCATAGACCGCGACGGAACCGTGTTCGACAAGGACAAGTTCCTCTGGATGCAAGGCCGCGAACTCTGGGGTTTCTCCCATCTCTACAGGACAGTGCGGCGCGAGCCTTCCTGGCTGGAGATGGCCGGGCTGGGCGCGGAGTTCCTCAGGGAAAAGGGAAGGGCGCCCAACGGGGATTTCTGGTTCGCCCTGGACCGCTGGGGCAAGCCTCTCGTCCAGCCCTACAACATCTACTCCGATTGCTTCTGCGCCGCCGGCCTGGCGGAGTACGGGAGGATTTCGGGAGAAACATGGGCGACCGACATGGCCGTTTCCACGTGGAACCGCATCCAGGAGAGGAAGGCCAACCCCAAGGGGCAGTGGACCAAGCAGATCGGGGCGAACCGTCCCATCCTCGCCATGTCCTTCCCCATGATGCAGGTTTGGATGGCCGGCGTGATGGAGGGACTCGTGCCCGAGGAGGAGCTCGAGGCTCTCGTGGACGCCGCTATCGGACAAGTCCTCACCCTCCATCTGGATGGCGGGCATAAGGCCCTCTTCGAGCGGGTATTCGCCGACGGCTCCAGACCCGACTGCATGGAGGGCCGGCTCCTCACCCCCGGGCATGCCCTCGAAACCCTCTGGTTCATCATGAAGGTAGCGGAAGGCCGGGGCGACAGGCCCATGATCGAGACCGCCCGACAAGCCATGATCTGGACGGTCGAAAGGGGCTGGGACGAGAAATATGGGGGCATCTATTATTATCAGGACTCGGAGGGCCGGCCGACCGACAAGATCGAGGCCGGGATGAAACTCTGGTGGGTCCATGCCGAGGCGCTCTGCGCCTTCCTTCTCGCCTACAGGCTCACCGGCGATCCCGTCTGCGAAGCCTGGTTCAGGAAGATACACGAATGGACCTGGGCACGCTTTCCGGATCCCGAATACGGCGAGTGGTTCGGCTATCTGGACAGGCGCGGAGATCTCGCCCTCACGCTCAAAGGCGGAAAGTGGAAGGGCTTCTTCCATGTGCCTCGCTGCCTCCTCGCCTGCTCGGGCTGGCTGAGGGAAATGGAGTCGTCCTGCGGAAAGGATGGATTCTACGAGGCCCCCGCGACGGCTGAATGGAAACAAGGCGGCATACGTTGAATGGAAAGGCGGGACCGATGACGAAGATATTCGGACTGGATGGGGGCGGCACCACCACGAGGCTGAGGCTGGCCGACGGCGACAACAGGGCTATATGGGAGGGCAGGGGGGACGGCATGAATCCCAACGCCCTTCCGATCGGGGAGGTAGCCGAACGGATGGGGCGCCTCTTCGATGAAGCCTTCCGGGCCACGGGCCTGGGAGCGGCGGACTTCGCCGCGGGCTGCCTCGGCGTCGCCGGCGCGGATCGCCCGTCCGAACATGCCGAACTGGAAAGGATCCTGAGGCAAGGCATCGGCTTCGCCTGCCCGCTGGACATAGCCTCCGATCCCGACATCGCGCTGGTGGGCGGGCTGAGGCGCCTCGAAGGATACCTCCTCATCGCGGGAACGGGCTCCATAGCCGTCGCCCGCCTGGCCGACGGCACGAGGTTCCGCGCCGGCGGGCTGGGCCATTTCCTGGGCGACGAAGGTTCGGCCTTCTTCATCGGCTTCCAGGCCATCCGCCGCTCGCTGCGCTCCGCCGAGGGCCGCGATCTCCCCACCTCGATGCTGGAACCGCTCGCGGAACGGTTCGGCCTCGGAGACATTTCGGAATTCGTGCCCCTCGTGTACCGCCGCTTCGACAAGGCGCGCATAGCCGGCGCGGCCGATCTCGTGGAGGGCTGGCGGGCAGCCGGCGATCCCCTCGCCCTCTCCGTCATGGAGGAAGCCCGCGACGAACTGGCGGGACTTGTCGCCTCGGTCTATGGCCGCGCCAAGGGCAGGATAGCCGATCCGGCCATAGTGCTCAGCGG
>CAZRYP010000389.1:0-2096 GCA_964604295.1 uncultured Treponemataceae bacterium | reverse complement strand
GAGGGTGAGGATGGTGGCGTCGGACTCGGGGCTGGCGCCCACCACGAGTTGGGTGGTCTGGCCGGCGGGCATCACAGGCGCCTCTGGATTCCGCTCCCTGGTCCGCGGTTGGACGCCCCGGTCCGGCCGGCCCGCCGACCCGGACGAGGTCCTTCGCGGCTCCGCCCAGTCCCTCCGGAGGAGCCGGCGGAGGTGGCAGGCCGGCCGGCTCGAAGCCGCCGGCTCTCGCGAGGGTTCGCATGGGGCCGAAGATAGCCTGGGGCTTCTTGTCGGGCGCGATCCGGGAGAGGCTCTCGGCGCTCGGAAGCTCGATGTTCACGGAAACCCTGTCGGCCCACCTGGCGGCTTCGAGGACGAGGTGTTCCGAGGCGCCCGGTATCACTTTCAGGTGGATATAGCCGTTGAACCTCTCCCTCGTCCTCAGGGTGCGCGCCACCCATATGAGGCGTTCCATGGTGGCGTCGGGGCAACCGATGACGCCCGAGGAGAGAAAAGTGCCCTCGATGTAGTTGCGGCGGTAGAAATCGATGATGAGCCTGACGAGCTCCTCGGGCTCGAAAGCCGCCCTCCTCACGTCGTTGGACCGCCTGTTGACGCAATAGGCGCAGTCATAGGCGCATGCGTTGGAGAGGAGCACCTTGAGGAGGGCCACGCAGCGGCCGTCGGCCGCCCAGGAATGGCAGATGCCGCCTACGGCTCCCGAACCCAGCCCTCCGGGGCTGTTCTTGCGCCCGCTTCCCGAAGTGGAGCAGGAGGCGTCGTATTTGGCCGCGTCGGCGAGGACGCCGATTTTGTCTGTTGCCGTCATATAGTATACTATACATAAGTTTAGTATACGAATGAAGGGCTGTCAACGATCAGAGTCCGTACTTGTCCATCTCGGAATCGCCGTAGAGCTGAAAATACTCCTCGGCGATGATGTCCATGATCACTTCGTCGTAGATCCGGTTCCCGATGATCCTGGCATGGCGCCTTTTCCCGGCGACCTTGAAGCCGGCCTTTCCGTAGACATGGATGGCGGCCTTGTTGTACTCGTAGACCCCCAGGTGGACGCTCTCCAGGTTCAGGTCTATGAAGGCATGCTTGAGGAGGAGCCTTATGGCTTCCTCCCCGTAGCCCTTTCCCCTGTTCTCCGCCTCGCCGATGGAGATGGCGAGCATGGCCTCGCGGTTGTACTGGTCGCGGTCGAGGAGGAGGCCATAGCCCACGGCGACATCGTCGGCCATCCTGCGGATGATGAAGCCTTCCTCGCGCTTCTGGAGCTCCTCCATCATTCCCTTCACGTTGGCGTCGTTCATCACGTCCCTGCGCGATCGGGCCAGGATCCTCACGTCTTCCTTGTTCATGAAGCGGACGAAGAGCTCGGCGTCCTCGGAACCGATGGGAGAGAGATAAATCTTGAGACCTTCCAGGAATCGTTCGGAACTCATCGGGAATCCTCCTTCCCCAGTTTCAGCTCGAATACGAATTGAGTCTTCGTATTGGAGAAGCCGTAGCGCGTGTAGAACCTGTGGGCGTCCTGCCTCGTGACATTGGCCCGCAAGCGGAGGCAGTCCACTCCCTTCGCCTCGCTCCATCGGCGCACCTCGCCCAGGAGTTCGGCGCCGATGCCCCTGCCCCGCAGGGCCGAATCCACCACGAGGCCCGATATCTCCACGCAGCGGGGCGTGTAGAAGTGGTCGACGAGGGCCGCGCTGGTCCAGCCCGCCACCTCCCCCGAGAGCTCGGCGACGATGACGCGCTCGTCGTCGTTGCCTTCGTATTTCCCCAGTCGGGCTTCCACTTCGGCCGCCGTCGCGGGATAACCCAGCTGGACGGCGAGGGCTGCGAGCCGCTCCGCGTCCGTCGCGCGCGCGTCGCGTATGATCATGGTCTTTTCCATAGGTACCCAACAGTATACGACGGCACAGGGGCGGAGGATACATTCTCCCGCGCCGCGCATTCCTTTATCGCCGCGGAATCGTTATATTCCCCACAATGGAAAAACACTGGAAAAAAGTCCTGGCCCTCTTCCTCGGGAGCCAGACCCTCTCGCTCTTCGGATCGATGCTCGTGCAGTACGCCATCATGTGGCATATCACCCTCACCGCGAAATC
>CAZRYP010000388.1:0-2100 GCA_964604295.1 uncultured Treponemataceae bacterium | reverse complement strand
TGTAGGCACGGGCGAGGCGAGTGATGGAATCCAGGAGAATCACGACATCGCGGCCGTGTTCGACGAGGCGCTTGGCTTTCTCGAGGACCATTTCGGCGACCTGCACATGACGGGTGGCCTGCTCGTCGAAAGTCGAGGAGATGACCTCGGCCTGGACGCTGCGCTCCATGTCCGTCACTTCCTCGGGCCGCTCGTCGATGAGGAGGACGATCAGGTAGACTTCGGGATGGTTTGTCGTGATGGCGTTGGCGATCTTCTGGAGGAGAATGGTCTTGCCGGTCTTGGGCGGCGAGACGATGAGGGCGCGCTGGCCTTTCCCTATCGGGCAGAAGAGGTTGATGATCCTCGTGGAGAGTTCCTCTGTCGTGGTTTCGAGGTTGAGCTTGTTGTTGGGGTAGAGGGGGGTGAGATTCTCGAAGGGAATCCTGTTCTGCGCCACGGCCGGCTCATCGAAGTTCACGAGTTCGATGCGCAGCATCGCGAAGAAGCGTTCCCCTTCCTTGGGGCTCCTGATCTGGCCGTAGACGGTATCGCCCGTCTTGAGGTTGAAAAGCCTTATCTGGGAAGGGGAGATATAGATGTCGTCAGTTCCGGAAAGGTAGGAGTTCTGGGGCGAGCGGAGGAAGCCATAGCCGTCGGGCAGGATTTCCAGGGAGCCGTAGGCGTATATGATGCCGCCCTTGTCGGTGTGGGACTTGAGGATGTAGAAGATCAATTCCTGCTTCCTCAGGGCGATGAGTTCCTCATGGTTGATCCCGTACTTGGCTCCCAGGTCCCTCAATTCCTTTATGCCCATCTTCGAAAGGTCATTGATGAGAAGCCTTGCCCTCGAATCGCCGTGTTCCTGTTTCCCGTTCTCGTGGGGTCTCTCGTTGATGAGTCTGTCGAAGGACTCCTGCTTCCTCACGAATCCGTTCCGCGTTTCGCGCTCCAGGGCGGCCGCCGCGGCCACATCCAGCGTCGGCTGCGTGTACTGCTCCGAACCTTCGACTTCCTGGAGCGATGCGCGCTCCTGGGCCGAGATCCGGGTACCGGGTCCGGGATCCTGATCGAAGGGCTGATGCTGACCGGATTCTTCGCCCTGTCCCGATCCTGAAGGATGAAAAGGCTTACGCCTGAGCTTGATTTTCTTGAGCCCCTTCCCCTGCTGGGACGGGTTGCCCCCGCCATCGCGGGAATGCTGAACCGATTGGGGAAGATCGGCTTCGAGGCCTCCGAAGAGGGGATTGTCCTGACGCGGGTTCTGCATGGAGGGTTCGGTTTCCGTTTCTTCCATATGATCCTTCTTTTGGCTCCCTGGTCTGCGAGGTTTTCGGAAAACAGGCATATTAAACTCCGTAATATGGCGCGGAACTGCCTGACCTATATCATCAGGTCCGTCATTCATCGTTTCATTGATTGTCTTGGATTCATGTAAGCAGTGAATTCCGGCATCGGAAAGCCCGGCGCCGGGAAAGGCACCCGCCTAGTTTTTTCTCTCTCTCGCGTACAGCATGCAAACAGCTACCGACACTATAGTATTCGCGCCCCGATCTGTCAATCGCCGATTCCGGGCATTCTGATCTGTCCTTCGAAGCGGGAAGTGTCGGAAACGCTCATCGCCGGCGTTTCCATGAGGGCGCTGACGCTCGCGCCGTCGCGAAGCTCAACGTAAGTCCCGATTTTCGCGGTCCCGCTGAATCGGCCCGAGATGGAAAGGGAAGAAGCCTTGAGGGTGCATGACTCCACCGAGGCGCCCCTTGCGATGGTGATCTGGGAGGATGATTCCATGGACCCCGAGAAGACTCCCTTCACCAGCAGGCTCTTCTCGGCCTTCAGCTCGCCCTCCATTCTCAGGTTCTCGCTCAACTCCGTCGAATGGATGAGGGGTTTTACGCGATTATGCGTATTCATGGTTCCGATAATTGCATGGCTGCGGGGGGCCGTCAAATGAAAAGGGCGAAAACCGCCATGGTTCCCGCCCATTTTCCTTTCCCGGGACAGCGCCGCTATGCCGGCTCGCGGCATGCGGAAATTCCCGGTATGACATCAGGATTTCTTGAAGGTCCTGGAGATTTTCGAGGATTCCATCTCCCAGGCCGATTTCTTGAGCTCGCGCCC
>CAZRYP010000387.1:0-2115 GCA_964604295.1 uncultured Treponemataceae bacterium | reverse complement strand
CGTGCGTCCGACAGGAATCGAACCTGCGACCTACGGATTCGAAGTCCGTCGCTCTATCCAGCTGAGCTACGAACGCGTCTAGTCAAGGTACAGACCCTATTCCACCAAGGCTGGTGCAGGATTCGGGCTCGGGTGGGTGATGGGGTTTGAACCCACGACAACCAGATCCACAGTCTGGCACTCTACCACCTGAGCTACACCCACCGTGCAATCGGCAGGCACTACAATGCCGAAAACTTGTTTTTATGTCAAGAGGCAAAAATACTTTTCCGCACGGCAGCAGGGGGTCACCGGGGCGAAGGGGCCGACAGATAGACCTTGTTCAGCTTCGCGAAGGCCGGCGCGGCCGCGGCTTCCGTCGTGGCCGAGGACAGGGAAGGGCGGTTCCATCGGAACGCGGGACGGTAACTCGTGATGTGGAGTGGAATATCCCTGGAAATGGAGGCAAGAAAGGTCGAAACGGCTTCCATCTGGCCAGGCTCGTCGAAAATTCCCGGAACAAGGAGGGAAGTGACTTCGGTATGACAGAGAGAATGGGCAATTCGTATGAAATTCTCTACAGTCTCAAGTTCGCCTCCGAGAATCTTGTGGTAGGTCTTGGACGAAAAGCATTTGAGGTCCACATTGGTCGCGTCCGTCAACTCGAGAATGTCCCTGGCCGGACCGGGCAGAATATTGCCGTTGGTGACGAGGACGGTACGGATCCCTCGCTTCCTGGCCGCCTCCATTGCCAGCTTCACGTATTCGATATGCAGACAGGGTTCGGAGTAGGTGAAACTGATGGAGGGCGTGCCGGAAGCCTCCGCCATGGAAATGAGGGCGTCTATATCCAGGATTTTCCCCTGGATACCGAGAGGTTGGGCAATTTCCCAGTTCTGGCAGTAAGGACAATGCATGGTGCAATGCCAGAATCCCACGGAAAACGTCTGCGATCCCGGGAGGAACTCCCTGAGGGGTTTTTTTTCTATGGGATCGACGGCTATGGACGAGAGGAATCCGTAGAAGGGCAGCCTCATCCTGCCGCCGGTGTTGACGCGCGCGCGGCACTGGCCGCTCTCGCCTTCGCCGAGAACGCAGGTGCGCGGACAGAGTCCGCATTGGACCCTGCCTTCGCCGTGCTGGGTATAATATTCCGCTTCGTGCATGGGAATTACCTCCCGCCTTCCCTCGTCAGCCGATGTCCGACCGGGTCTGGAGAAGCTGAGAAAGTCTGGCTCTCAGGGCGGGAGATTCGCGTGGACCGAGGAGTTTTTCCCCCACCTCGAATGGCTCATAGCGCATGGCGATGGCTCCCCGCCTTACCCAGATCCTGATGAGGGACCTGGCCGCCCCCTGCTCGTTCACGGGAGAGGGAAGCTCGTCGGCCGCGATGAGGTCGCTCAGCCTGAATTCGATGATCACGCCTTCTTCCAGCCAATGCAGCTTTTCCTGTCTGGCGGTGAGGAGTAGGCATTTATCCTGATCGTAGGGATGTTTCCTGAGCGTGCCGATGAACGCGATGGCATCCAGGGGATCGTGGGCGCCGTATTTCACGATATCGAAAAAGGGTGTCGAATCGAGGTATTCGGGTATGCTCATGGCCTCTGATGGCTGCCGAGCCGTCTTCAGTTAAGGATATTTTCCCATTCCGCGCAAGAGCCGTTTTTTCTCCGGGCTACGTAGATCATAATGACCCTGAACGCCAATAGTAACGTGCAGAGTTTCGCGAACCAGTCGCCGAAGGCTGTATACACCGTGGGGGCGGGAGTCCTGTACACCGGGATGTCGACGGTGACGGCTCCGGCTTCGAACTGGGGCATCTCGTAGAGATTGTTTCCCCACGCATCCACGACGCAGGAGACCCCCGAATTCGTGCTTCTGACCAGGGTCCGCCGATTTTCGATGGCCCTGATGCGCGCGATAGCCCAATGCTGTATCTGCGCGCTCTTTTTCCTGGACCAGGAATCGTTCGTGAGGTTGATGAGGAGATCGGCTCCCCCCAGGAAATACTGGCGGCAGAGATCGGCGAAGGCGTCCTCGAAGCAGATCGGCGTTCCGAAATCAATGAGGGTGCCTGCTGACGACCTGGGTGCGACAGTGAAGAGGGTCAGTTCCTTTCCCATCACCCAGCCGCTC
>CAZRYP010000386.1:749-2170 GCA_964604295.1 uncultured Treponemataceae bacterium | reverse complement strand
CTCGAGGGTGGTGACCATCCCGCCCCTCTCGTAGAATTCGGCCAGCCTCGTGGGCAGATAAGCCGGGAAGCCCTCCTCGGCGGGCATTTCCTCCAGGCGGCCCGAAAGTTCCCTCAGGGCTTCGGCCCAGCGCGAGGTCGAATCGGCCATGACAGCCACCTGATAACCCATGTCGCGGTAGTATTCCGCGATGGTTATGCCCGTATAGATGGATACTTCGCGCGCCGCGACCGGCATATTGGAGGTGTTGGCGATGAGGATCGTCCTCTCCATGAGGGAGCGGCCTGTCCTGGGATCCACGAGGCGCGGGAATTCGGTGAGAACGTCCGTCATCTCGTTCCCCCTTTCGCCGCAGCCTATGTAGACGATGATGTCGGCGTCGCACCACTTGGCGATGGCGTGCTGCGTCATGGTCTTGCCGGTGCCGAAGCCGCCGGGCACGGCGGCGCATCCGCCCTTGGCCACGGGAAAAAGCACGTCTATGACGCGCAGACCGGTGACGAGGGGTTCGGTGGGAACGAGCTTGGCCGCGAAGCCCCTGGCCTTGCGGACCGGCCAGAGGAAGCTCGCCGGATACTCCCTTCCCTCTTCCGACCTGACGAGGGTCCGGGTGATGTCGTATTCCCCTTCCTCCGCGACCCAGGCTGCCTTGCCCGGCGCCGTCGTCGAGTCGAAGACGAGTCTGTGGAGCACGGAGGCTGTTTCCCGCACCGTGCCGAAGACGACGCCAGGAGCTATCGCGTCGCCGACCTTCAGGGAAGGCACGAAGGGCCAGCGTTTCCGAGTGTCGAGAGCCTCCCCCGCGACCCCGGGCGCCAGCATCGGCCCGGAGAGGGCCTTGAGCAGGGGAAGGGGCCGCTGGATCCCGTCGTAAATGGAACCTATGAGTCCGGGACCGAGGAGGACGGAAAGAGGCTTCCCCTGGCAGTCCACGGGCTCTCCCACCCTCATCATGGTATTGTCCTCGTATATCTGGATGGTCGCCGTCTCGCCTTCGAGCCTTATGATCTCCCCGATGAGACCGGCGTCGCCGACCTTCACCACGTCGTAGAGTCCGGCGGCTTCCATGCCCCTGGCCTTGACGATCGGCCCGGAAATTCTCGCTATCGTGCCTCTTCTCATCGGCGTGCATCCTCTCCGGGAGTCTGGGGGAAGAGGGCTCGCGCCAACTCCCCCCTGTATTCATCCAGCAGCCTTGCCTCGAGCAGCCCGTCCGTAAGCGTCATCGTCATCGTGTCGTCCAGGCTCCTGAGCAGGAGACCGGGGCGGCTCATCGCGGGATCCTGGACGGGATCCCCGGACAAGCCCGGGCCGAGAAGTTCCCCGATCCGGCGGAGGGAAGAGGCTTCGATGCCCCGGCAGCTCATGGCCAGCTTCCGTCCCTCCCACCCCGTGGAGCTCCTTCTCAGCTCGGAGAGACA
>CAZRYP010000386.1:0-739 GCA_964604295.1 uncultured Treponemataceae bacterium | reverse complement strand
GTCCCGTCGAGGGAATCCAGGAACCGGCGGACCGAGGACCTGAGCGCCTCGTCCATGAAGCGCGCCCTGAGCCTGGTCTTCTCGAGGGGCAGCTTGGAAAGGGATTCCTTCTCCAGCTGGGACATTTTCTCCTGCTTGAGGCTTTCCGTTTCCGCCCGCTTCTTCTCCAGGACTTCCGCGGAAACCCGGGCTATTTTCTCGGCCTCTTCCCGAGCCTTGCGGAGGATCTTCCCCGCCCTCTTCCCGGCATCGTCCAGGATCTCGCGCTCCAGCGCTCCCGTGCCTCTTATCTCTTCCATGAATGGGCTTCCTTCATTGGATCTTTATGCCGATCGCCTGTCTGACCGCATCGACGAGCCTGACATGGTCGGGCATGGAGCCCGACAGGGGGGGTATTTCCACGACGAGGGGATAGCGGCCCAGCAATTGCCACTCGACAAGCTCCGGACCGAGCATATCGGCTATGTCCTCCGTCAGGATGAGCATCCTGCAGCCTGAGGAGCCAGCGGAGCCCGCTGGGCTTGCCGGACCGCCCGTGGCCCGCCTGAACGCGGCCAGGGCGCTCTCGGCGCCCGCCACAGCCTCGCCGCCCACACCTATCATCCTGAACGGGATGATGAGTTCCTCTTCGGCTATCACGAAGATTTCCGTCACCGGACTGACCTCGCCCTAGAGAAGGAGGATGAGGAGGGCCACCAGGAAGCCCCAGAGGCAGATGCCCTCGGCGAGCCCGACATAG
>CAZRYP010000385.1:346-2172 GCA_964604295.1 uncultured Treponemataceae bacterium | reverse complement strand
GTCGCGCATCTTCGCTGAACAAAAGTTGTTTCGCCATACCTTCGTTCTCCCTCTTATTTGATGAATTTCCGGCGAAAACACGCTTCCTCAGGTAGAAAACTGCGTGAAACGTGTTCGCGTGGAGTTTATTAGCCAGATCGGCCGTAGAATAAGATAGTAAAAATGAGGAAAATCGGCAAGGGGAGGCCGGCCGTCTTTTTATGTCCGAATGCGGGGATCTTCGTCAAAAGTCCGCGAAAAAGGGGCAGAATGTCCCGTGTGCGCCTCAATTCACATGAAAAGGCGTCCATGCTATACTTTTGCCGTGAATAAAACCCTGGAAATTCTGTTTTCCGACGAATATCTCGTCATCGTCAACAAGCCCGCCGGCATACTCTCCATACCCGACCGCTACGATCCCGACGCGCCAGTGGCCCTCGACTATCTGAACCGTGATTTCGGCACGCTCTATGTCGTGCACAGGATAGACAAAGACACCTCAGGCATCCTCGTCTACGCCCGCAGCGAGGAGTCGCACAGGATCCTCAACGGACTTTTCCTCTCGCGGTCGGTGGAGAAATCCTACCTGGCCATAGTGAGGGGCAGGACGGAGGAGGATTCATGGGATTGCGACGAGCCGCTCCTGGCCGACGCGGACAGGATGCACAGGACCCTCGTCGACCGCAAGAAGGGGAAATCGGCCTTCAGCCGCTTCGAGACCCTCGAACGCTACAGGGATTATTCCCTCGTGCGGGTGCGCCCCGAGTCGGGGAGGACCCACCAGGTGAGGGTCCATTGCGCCGCCACGGGATATCCCATCGTGTCCGATCCCCTCTACGGCGACGGGAAACCCGTCCTCCTGTCGCAGATCAAGCGCAAGTGGAAGGGCGACGAGTTCGAGGAGAGGCCCCTCCTGACCCGCACCGGGCTCCACGCCGAGAGGATAGCCTTCACCCATCCGGGCGGAAGGCAGAAGATCGACATGAGCGCTCCCCTGCCCAGGGATCTCAAGGCCCTGCTGGCGCAGTTGAGGAAGATCTAGCGGCGCCCTGTAAGCTTGATGAGATGGTAGCCGAACTGAGTCTGCACCACGTCCGATATCGAACCGATTCCCAATCCCTTGCATGCCGATTCGAAGGAAGCGACCATCTTGCCGGGGCCGAACCAGCCGAGGTCGCCCCCCGAAGATTTGGAGGGACAGGTCGAGGGTTCCCGCGCCATGCTTTCGAAATTCGCTCCCTGCTTGATTCTCTTGAGCAGATCCTGGGCGAGGGCCCTGTCCCTGACGAGAATATGACTGGCTCTCCATTCCATGTGTTTCTCTCCTATTTCCACGAAAGGTGGAATTCCTCGATGCGTTTCACGACTTCCTCGAGCTGGTCTCCGGGGGGCAATATCGTCGTCCTGAAATGGGCCGTACCCGCCATCTGGCCGAAGCCGCTTCCGGGGACGACGCAGACGCCGCTGCGTTCGAGAAGAGCCATGCAATACTCCTCATCGCTACGCCCGGCGGGGAGGGTGACTTTCGGGAATGCGTACATGGCGCCGGTGATGGGTTGGCAGGAATATCCAGGTATCCTTCCCAGGCCTTCGGCGAGGAGGAGGGCGCGGCGCTTGAGTCCGTCGAGAACCGCATCCCTCTCCGCGCTGAAAAGCCCGAACGAGGGATCCCCGGGGCGTGGAGGCCGCACCATCAAATAGACGAGGGCCTGCCCAGGCAGGTTGGCGCAGAGGGATACGGACTGGAGCTTGGTGATCTGGGCCACCACTTCGGGGGGCAGGTTCCTCAGCTCCATGTAGCCGCCGCGCTGTCCGCATTCGCCCAGATAGCCCTTGGAGCAGGAATG
>CAZRYP010000385.1:0-336 GCA_964604295.1 uncultured Treponemataceae bacterium | reverse complement strand
ATGGAAGCTGAAGAGGCTCACTTCCTTCTCGCCGAGTTCGCTCATCACCCTTGCGAAGGATACGAATTTGTCCCCGGCCTTGTAGATGTTTTCCTGGTAGACCTCGTCGGCCAGGATGGAGAGTCCGTGCTCCCTGGCGAAACCGACGACCATCGCGATATTGTCGCGGGAGAGGACGGACCCGGTAGGATTGCCGGGGTTGATGACGGAGATGGCCTTCACTTTGACGCCCTTGCCTCGGGCCGTCAGATAGGATTCGTCGAGCATCCGGCGGGAAAGGCTCCAGCCCGACGGCTCGTCGAGGTTATAGCCTACCTGGACGCCCCCGTAGAGGGT
>CAZRYP010000384.1:1771-2177 GCA_964604295.1 uncultured Treponemataceae bacterium | reverse complement strand
CGAAAGATCCAATATCCTTATCCCTTCCAAAGGCAACGTCATCCTTCCTCTCCTGACCTCGGCCGCGGAGAGGCTGCTCTTCACCGGGTCCAGCCCGAGGCTCTTCCCCCTGAGCAGGGCGCTGTTCATCGTCGCAATTTCGCTCTTCGTCTATGTGATGAGCCTTCTCCTCCAGACGGCGACAGCCTACTCATGGATCAGGACCCTGAGAGACAGAAGGGGGACGGGCAAGGGGAACGCGTACCAGAATCTCATTCTCGTCCGCACCGTCGCGGGTGTGGCGCTGAGGGCGGTTCTGCTCCTGTCCGCTCCCCTCCTTGTCGGAAAGCTGATCGGACGTCCCCTCGAGTACCACGATCTGCTGACCATGGAGCCCGGAGGATGCGCCTTCTTCATCATCGCGATG
>CAZRYP010000384.1:0-1761 GCA_964604295.1 uncultured Treponemataceae bacterium | reverse complement strand
CTCGAAAGAAGCTAGAGGGAGCGAACTCTACAGGCCTTCTCCCAGATATGCCTTGCGCACCCTGTCGTCGGCGAGGAGATCCCGCCCCTTGCCCTGCAGGATTATCCTCCCCGTCTCGAGGACATAGCCGTAATCGGCGATCTCCAGGGCCGCCTTCGCGTTCTGCTCTATGAGGAGGACTGTGGTGCCTTCCTTGTTGATGGTCCTGATGATCTCGAAAATCATCTTGACGATGAGTGGCGCAAGCCCCAGGGAAGGTTCATCCATCATGAGCAACTTGGGTTTCGTCATAAGAGCCCTGGCCACGGCCAACATCTGCTGTTCGCCTCCGGAGAGTGTGCCGCCCTTCTGGCGGATCCTCTCCTTGAGCCGGGGGAAGAGCGCGAAAACCTTCTCCTCGTCGGCCTTGATGCCTGCCTTGTCCCTGCGGGCATAGGCGCCGAGCTGGAGGTTTTCCCCCACGGTGAGGTTCGGGAATATCCTCCGGCCTTCCGGCACCAGGACTATGCCCTTGGAGACGATGTCCTTGGTCGCCATGCCCGTGAGGAGGTCGCCGTTCCAGCTCACGCTTCCCCCCGAGGTCTTGACGAGGCCGACGATGCTCCTGAGGGTTGTGCTCTTTCCCGCCCCGTTGGCTCCGATGAGTGTCACGATCTTGCCCTCGGGCACGTCGATGTCGATCCCCTGGAGGGCATGGATCCCGCCGTAATGCACCGAAAGGTTGCGGATCTCCAGCATCAGTCCACCCCCAGATAGGCTTCGATCACCTTCTGGTCCTTCTGGATCGAAGCGGGATCGCCATGAGCTATGGTCACGCCGTAATCGAGCACGTACATGTGGTCGCAGACGCCCATCACCACCTGCATGTGGTGCTCGATGAGGAAAATGGTCAGGTCGAACTCATCCCTGAGTTTATGGATGAGGTCCATGAGCGCGAAGGATTCCTGGGGGTTCATGCCGGCGGCGGGTTCGTCCAGAAGGAGCATCGTGGGCTTCGTGGCGAGGGCCCGCACTATCTCCAGCCTTCTCTGCTTTCCGTAGGGCAGGCTTGTGGCCTTTTCCTCCGCGGCACCTTCCAGCCCCACCTGGGCCAGGAGTTCCATGGCGAAGCTCCGCGCTTCGGCTTCCCTCTTCCTGTAGCCGGGCAGGTGAAGGGTCGCGCCGAATATCCCCGTGCCGATGCCGAGGTGGCAGCCGACGAGGACATTCTCGAGGACAGAGAGTTCCTTGAAGAGCCTTATGTTCTGGAATGTGCGCGCTATACCCCGTTCGGTGATCGAGTGAGGCTTGGAGCCTGTTATGTCCCGCGACTTGTAGAGAACCTTGCCGCTCGTCGGGCTATACATCCCCGTGATGACGTTGAAGGCTGTCGTCTTGCCCGCCCCGTTCGGCCCGATGAGTCCGACGATCTCGTTCTTCCCGATTTCGATCGAAAGATCGGAAACGGCGGTGAGGCCTCCGAATTTCATCACGATGTTGTCGGTGGACAGCATGATCTCAGGCATTCCGTCCTCCCCTGGAGGATCCGCCCCTGCGGCCGATCCTGCCGAGGAGGGATCCCAGCCTGCCCACCATGTCCCAGGAGAATTCCCTGCCCCCCATGAGGCCGCGCTGGCGGAATATCACGACCAGCATCAGCATGAGGGAGAAGACGACCATCCGCAGGCCCGGCAGGCCCTGGGTCTTGAAGAAGATCAGGTTCATCGGCTCGTCGAGGAAACGGAGGGCCTCCATGAGGACGGTCACGACGACGGCCGCGAT
>CAZRYP010000383.1:0-2181 GCA_964604295.1 uncultured Treponemataceae bacterium | reverse complement strand
GTGCTGTACGATGTGTACCGTGAGCATGTGGACGCGATCAACGAGTCGGGGCTGAGCATCGAGGATGCCGCCACGGGAGAAGTCACCGTGGTGCATCCGAAGGCCAGCGCCGATCCGGCTGCCGTTACCGGTTCCGATGTCCTCATCATATTCGTGAAATCCACCGCCACCGCCGAGGCGGCGGCGCAGTTCAAATCCTTCGCCAAGCCGGGAACCATCGCCCTCACGCTCCAGAACGGTCTCGGCAACGAGGAGATCCTCAGGAAATACTTCGGCGCGTCGGGGACGGCCGCGGGCGTCACTTCCCAAGGCGCCACCTTCCTCGGGCCGGGCAAGATACGGCACGCCGGCAAGGGTCCTACCCATATGGCGATGTCGGACGGCGATTCGGGGAAGCTGGCCGGACTCGCCAAAGCGCTCACGGCCGCCGGATTCGAAATCCATGTCGACAAGGATGTCGCCGGCATGGTCTGGAGCAAGCTCCTGATCAACGTAGGCATCAATGCCCTCACCGGGCTCCTCAACCTCAAGAACGGCCAGCTTCTCGACCACGAGGACGTCAAATCCCTCATGGCGGGGCTCGTGAATGAGGCGATCGCGGTGGCGAAGGCGCGCGGCGTGCACCTCAGCTACGAGGATCCCGTCGCGACGGTGTATGATGTCGCCCGCAAGACCGGC
Organism: uncultured Treponemataceae bacterium; assembly: GCA_964604295.1. Taxonomy (GTDB): domain Bacteria; phylum Spirochaetota; class Spirochaetia; order Treponematales; family Rectinemataceae; genus CAZRYP01. Next base: position 1,503 of record CAZRYP010000383.1, on the reverse strand, counting down.
GCCAATACTTCCTCCATGCTCCAGGACTTCCAGAAAAACCGGCAGTCCGAGATCGACTTCATGAATGGAGCCATTGTGCGCGAGGCGGAAGCGCTCGGGATTCCGGTTCCCCTCAACGATGCGATGACCCGGCTCGTCCGGACCATGGACCGCATCCATACCGCGAAGGGAGCGTGAGCCTATGATCGACGCGCGCGAGGCGAAATTCGTCGCGGCGGTAGACCGCGACGAACTCGTCACACTGACACAGGATCTCGTCCGCATCGATTCGGTCATCAGGCCTGAGACCGGGGGAACGGAGCGCGACGTGGTACGGTTCATCGCCGACTGGGTACGCAGGGAACTCAGGCAGGAGCCTCTCGTACAGGAAGTCGCTCCCGGACGAGAAAATATCATCGTGGTGATCGATTCGGGACGGCCCGGCCCGTGCCTCATGATCGAAGGCCATACCGACGTGGTGAGCGAGGGGGACAGATCCTCCTGGAACTACGATCCCTTCGGCGCCCAGATCGCGGAAGGCAGGCTCTATGGACGCGGTTCCTGCGACATGAAGGCGGGAGACGCGATAGCCCTCCTCATCGCCAAGGCTTTCCGGAACACCGACCAGGCCTGGACGGGCAAGCTGAAGTTGGGCCTCGTCTGCGACGAGGAAGGGATGATGATCGGCATTAAGCACTTCATCACTTCGGGTCATGCCGACGAGGTCGATGCCTGCCTGGTGCCCGAACCGGAGGAAAACAATCTCTGCATCAGCATGAAGGGCGCGATAAGGGCCATAGTCAGGGTTCACGGCAAGATGGCTCACGGCGCCATGCCCCTCTCCGGGATCAACCCCAACACGCGGCTCGCGAGGATCATCCTGGCTTTCGAGTCATTCGAGGCCGAAGAGAAGAAACGCTGCGGAAAGGATCCCTTCCTCGGACTGCCTTCCGTGACCTTCACCATCGTCCAGTCGCCGCCTCCGGGCAGCCCCGCGCAGCTCAACGTCATGCCTGCCGAGGCTGTGGGTTATGTGGACATACGCACGACCCTCGCCCAGAACCACGACACGGTGAGGGCGAGGCTGCGCGCCATCCTGGCCGAGCTTGCAGCCGCCGATCCCGATTTCAAGGCGGACATCGAATTCATCGAGGATCGGCCCGTGGTGGGCATTTCCAAGGATGAACCCATAGCTGCCGTCTCGGCCCAGGCCTATCTGGACATCACCGGCAGGGAGCCGATATGGAACGGCGTTCCAGGCGCCACCGATGGCACCTTTCTGAGCGCGTGGAAGGGCATTCCCTGTCTCGTGAACGGCCCCGGCCCCCGTCATATCCCCCACCAGAAGAATGAATATGTCGAAGTGGAGGAATTGTTCGAGTGCGCAAAGATTTATGCCCTCACGGCTAGCCGCTATCTTAACCCGGAATCCCCGGGTACAAGACAGCAATCCTAACACATGGAAGAGACTATGCTGAAAATCAAAGGTCTATGTAAAAACTTCGGAGCCCTCCAGGCATTGGA
>CAZRYP010000382.1:0-2198 GCA_964604295.1 uncultured Treponemataceae bacterium | reverse complement strand
GGGCATGCACGATTCGCGGATGGATCCCCTCATGGGAGTCGCCTATTCGGCCGACCCGACGCCCGGAAGGCATACGATCGCGGTGGGATCCTACTACAACATGATGAGGCTCTGGGAGAAGGTGTCCTGGGCACCCAAGGTGCCTCTATTGTACTTCAAGTCACGCGAATACAAGGCCTCGGAGGAGGAGGCGGGGAAGAGCGTGGCCTCGACCCTCTACAAGCAGCTGTGCGACATGGCGGGCGGTTGCATCTTCGCCATGATGACAGGCGTCCGTCATTGGGACCTCTTCGCTCTTTTCAACGCCGCGACGGGGCTGGAGCTGTCGCCCGACGAGTACATGGAGATGGGCCGCCGGGCACAGACCCTGAGGCAGCTCTTCAACCTCAAACAGGGTATCCTCCCGGTCGATTTTTTCGTCCCCGCGAGAATGCGAGGAGAGCCCCCTCTGGCCGACGGCCCCTTGAAGGGCAAATCCCTGCCGTTGGGAGAAAAGGTGAGGCTCCACTGGGAAGCCATGGGATGGGACGGAGCGACGGGAACGCCGACACGGGCCACCATCGAAAGACTGGGGCTCGCCCCCCTCGTCGCAGGTAACTTTCCGGAGGGACTGTCACGTCCATGAACACCCGGGGATGGACCGAGAAAGTATTTTCCCCCGCAAACCTGAAGAGCATGGCTTACGGCGCCCTCGCCGTCGCCATCGTCCTGTCCCTCGACCTCTTCCTTCTCGCCTACAGGGCGCCCCGCGATGCCCTCGTCCCCGAATCGGCGGTGGCCGTCGCGAGGGACGGGACTCCCCTGGGCTACAGGGGGATCCCCCTCCTGGTCTCCTGCGCCGGCGGAGAGCCCTTTGTCCCGGGGAACTATGAATTCCGCATGACGCTCGACATACCGGACGGCGTTCCCGCAGGCGGGAAGAGCGTCCTCGTCTTTCCGCGGATCGCCGGGAGTTCGCTCGAGGTTTTCCTCAACGGAGTCCTTATAGGCATCAGGGGCGATCCCGTGACGGGACGCTCGACCGTCTGGAACTCGGTGCATATCTTCTCCATTCCCGAAGGGCTCCTTTCGGAGAAAAACACGATCGTGGCGCGGATCGCCGGAACATACGAGGCGGGAATCACCGCGGAACCCTACCTCATGGATCCGGAAAGGCATGGGCCAAGGCTCTTCCTCCTGATGTTCTTTTCGAATTACGCCATCTGGCTCTGCATGGGAGGGCTCTTCGCGATATCGCTCATCGTCCTGAGCATGGGTATTTTCGACGATACGAGCAGGCTTGCCAACATATTGCTGGGCTTCGCGGGCATCGCTGTCGCGATATTCCTCACCGATTTCGTCTACCTCGAAAGGCTTCCCTTCTCCCTCGTCGCGTTCAAGAAGATCGTGGTCTCCCTGAGGCACTTGAGCGCGGCTTTCTTCGTGATAGCCTATTTGAAGTTGCTCGGCAGGAAACCCGACCCCTTCGCCGTGATCTTCACGGCGATCCAGCTCGCGTGCTTTGTCCTCGTCATCGCCTATCCCGGCTCCATCGTCGACATCAAGCGTCTCTACGGCTGGACATACCTGAGTTTCCTTCCCCTCCAGGCCTACCTCCTCGTCATCGTCTTCATCTCGACCATGCAGGAGGGCCCGCTGAGGATCATGGTCTTCGGCGTCCTCGTGGCATTCCTGAGCGCCACCCGCGACATCGCCCTTCTCATCCTCGCGAGGGACGGCGGCGCGATCATGGTGTCCCATTACGGATTCATCATCCTGACCCTGTCCGCGAGCGCCTTCGTGGTCAACGACGCTCTCAGGCACTACAGCGCCCTGGTCGTTGAGAAACGCCGGGCCGCGTCGTTCCGGGAGGAAGCCCTCCGCGACGAGCTGACGGGATGCTATAACCGGAAGATTCTCGCCGCGCTGGCCGAGGACCTCAAGAAACCCTTCTCGGTGCTCGCCTTCGATATCGACGACTTCAAGTCGGCCAACGACAAATTCGGCCACGCGACGGGCGATTCGATCCTCGTCGATCTGGTGAGGCTGGCGAGGAAGAATATCCGCGCCGACGACTGCGTCGTGAGGACGGGCGGGGACGAATTCCTTCTCGTCCTGCGCTCCTGCCCGCTCGAAGCGGCCTGTGCCGTCGCGGACCAGCTCATAGGCGATTGCGCCCATGCCCGCGTCCCCTTGACCGAGGTTCCGCATTCCGAAAC
>CAZRYP010000381.1:0-2209 GCA_964604295.1 uncultured Treponemataceae bacterium | reverse complement strand
CGCCAAGTTCGGTCTCATCAGGAAGGGCGCGGGAACCGCAGGCGGCTCGGGCGCAGCAAGCGCCCAGCGCATCCTCGATATAGGCGCGGCGCCGGGCTCCTGGAGTCTCTGGATTCTGCGAATTCTGGCAGGTTCGGGCCGTCTCGTAGCCGTGGACATCCAGGATCTGGGCATTGCGCCCAAGACCAACAACTTCAGTTTCATCAAAGGCAGCATCCTGGACGAGACCATCCGTTCCCGCCTCCGCGAGGCCGGCCCCTACTCCCTCGTCGTCTCGGATGCCGCGCCCTCCACCACGGGCAATCGCCTCGTGGACCAGGCCAGGTCGGAGGAACTTGTGGAATCCGTCATGGGCCTCGCCATCGAAGTGCTCGCGCCGGGCGGATCGCTCGTGATGAAGATATTCCAGGGCGGAGAGGAAAAACGCCTCATCACGGAACTCAAGACGAGGTTCGGACAGGCGCGGGGCTTCAAGCCAGAGGCATGCAGGGCTGAGTCTTTCGAAACCTACATCGTCGCGATGGGATTCAAGGGCTGAAAAGAAGGGCCGGAGTGCTCAGGCTTGGCAGCCGACGCCGTCGCCATGTGCCTGCAGGTATTCGAGGAGTTCCTTCTTCGAGGGGCGTCTGGCCATGAAAGCCCGGAACTCCCTCTTCCCCGCGAGGCAGGCGATCCCCGAGAGCACCGAGAGATGGTTCTCCACTCCTGCCGAAAGAATCAGGAACAGGGTTGTGACGGGCTTCCCGTCCGGGGCTTTCCAGTCGATGGCCGTGTCCAGATAAGCCACGGCCACGAAGGCGCTGGCCTCATCGGCCGCGACCTGCTTCCTGGAATGGGGAATGGCGAAGCCCTCCCCCATGGCCGTTGTCCCCAAGCCTTCCCTCTCAATCAAAGCCCTCTCCAGGCCCAGCCTGTCCATGGTTTTGGGAAGCTTCAGGACTTTCGAGAAAGAGGAAAGGGCGGCTTCCGGGCTTGAACCCTTGATATTATAGTAAATGTCCCCACGGTCGATGAGGCTCCGGAGGAAATCCAGCTTGTTCGCCGTTTTCATGGGATGGGCTGCGTCCTCGCCTATTCCAGCACGTAGGAATAGGAAACGGGTTCGCCTTGTCCCGCCGTCACCTGAATATGGATATAGGCTGGCCGAGGGATGGGGTTGGCGCCCACCATGGGAAGAAGGAGTACGGTCCTCCCCGCTCTCTGGGTGAAATCCATGGCCGGAAGGCAGGACCTTTGGATGACGGTGAGCCTGCGCTGATTCTGCGCGTCGTTGTCTTCTTCCTTGAAGGTATTGGCCTTCCAGAATTCTTCGAATCCCTGCGCGTCGAATGCCTTGGCTACCGGCTTCTTGTCCGGCGACACGACTTCAGCAAGGACCGAGACCCTGGACGTGGTTGCCAGATTCAATTGCAGCTTCACCACGAAGAACTCGTTGAGCTTGCCCCGGATCAGCGTCCTGGGTTCCATATAGGGGTTTTCATAAAAATTTCGCCCGAAGGCCTTGATATCGGCCTCAGCGGCCCTGGTGATGGTGATGGCTGGCTGGGATGGATCAAAGGAAGGGCTCGTCGCGCAACCTGCGAAAACAAGGAGGGCTATCGGCGCAAGGATGAGAAGAAAGGCCTGTCTTGGAAATTTCATAGCATATTTATATAAAAAAAACGCCAACCCCGCAATGGGGTTGGCGTTTCCTGCTTTTCTTGCAGAGCTTCGACTTAGAACGCTACGCTGTAGTAGAGCTTCGCGTTCGCATAGAGCGCGCTGTTGAATCCGACGTTGGCTTCGACAGAGAATCCAGCGCCGAGATCATAAGCGGCTGCACCGTACACATCGTAACCAGCGGTGGCATAGGAGCCGCCGACAGTCGCGGTGAGAAGATCGGTGACGGCATAAGCGCCCTGCGCCCAGACGGAGTACGCGGTTACGCCAGCGGTGCTGGTGAAGGCGCCTTCGACGTTGGCGGAAAGCTTCTCAACACCGGTAAAACCGACGCCGGCGCCGACCTTGTAGGTATCGGCATCGAACTTCGCCTGTCCGATGACAGTGGCGGTGAGGGCTTTCATTCCGGTGAACTTGAAACCGGCGTTGACGACGTTGGCAGGGGTCACGAGGTCGAGGTTTACGAGAGCGAACGCGGTGCCGACGCCCTTCGCATCGTACTTGACACCAACATCGGTGCTCTTGAGGACATCAACAGCATTGCCAGCAG
>CAZRYP010000380.1:0-2229 GCA_964604295.1 uncultured Treponemataceae bacterium | reverse complement strand
TAGGCGGCTTCTACGACATGGGCGACGTGCCCGTCAAGAACTGGTCCCTGGGCGCGGCCGACCTCGACATAGCGGCCATCTCGGGCCAGAGGATGGCCGAAACGGGCCGCCTCAAGAAGCGCTTCTTCTGCACCATGTGCCCCATAGGCTGCGGCCGGGTCGTCCAGCTCTCGGACGGCAGCCTCGGCGGCGGGCCCGAGGACGAAACCCTCTGCCTCCTCGGCGCCAACTGCATGATCGACGACATGGAAGCCATCCTCGCCGCCAACGAGAAGGCCAACCGCTACGGCATCGACACCATCTCGGCGGGCAGCGCGGTCGCCTTCCTCATGGAGGCCTACGAAAAAGGCCAGATCCGGGGCCAGGACCTCTCGGGCGTCGTCCCCGCCTGGGGCAACGCCAAGGCCCTCGTCGAACTCATAGACCTCATCGGCACGAAGACCGGCATTGGAGCCCTCCTCGGGGAAGGCGTGGCCAGGACAAGCCGCAGGCTCGGCAGCCCCGACTACGCCATCCACGTCAAGGGCCTCGAATTCCCCGGCCACGATCCCCGGGCCTTCAACAGCATGGCTCTCTCCTACGCCACCGCCAACAGGGGAGCCTGCCACCTCCAGGGCATGACCTACAACTACGAGCGGCGCCTCGCCTTCCCCGAGGAGGGCTTCGACGCCCCCCAGGACCGCTTCGGCAGCGAGCGCAAACCCGAACTCGTCATCGCCACCCAGAACTTCATGAGCCTCATGGACAGCCTCAAGCTCTGCAAGTTCTCCATCGGAGGGGGCAACAGCGCGAGCCGCGCCCTCGAGTGGCTGCAGCTGGCCACGGGTTGGGACATGGACATCGACGAATTCTTCCTCGCGGGCGAGAGGATCTTCAACCTGAAGCGGCTCTACAACGTCGCCAGGGGCGTCAGCCGCAAGGACGACAAACTGCCCGAGCGCATTCTCCGCCAGCCCAAGGGCGGCGGGGCCGGCCAGAACCTCCCGCCCGACCTCGAAGCCTCCCTCGACGAATACTACGGGCTGCGGGGCTGGTCCAAGGACGGAATCCCCACGAAGGCGAAAATCGACGAACTGGGCCTCCCGGGAATACTATGACCGCCCGGGGATATCGAACTGCTGGATCGGGAATTATCCCGAAAATATTCCTTGACAGCCTGAAAAACCGGCCACATACTTGTTCACATGGATGAACATTTGAACAATTCTCTCCTCACGAGAATCGCATGGCTCTACTACTACGAAGACAAGAGCCAGCAACAGATAGCCGACCTCCTGGGCATACCGAGGATCAAGGTCGTCCGCCTCCTCAAGGTCATCCGCGAAAAGAAAATAGTCGAGATAAAGATAGCCAGGCGCTACGTGTCCCTCTTCGAGCTGGAGAAGGACTTCTCCCAGACCACCGGCCTTGCCGACATCACCATCGTGCCCAACGACGGCAGCGCGGCGGGCAACGTGGCCTACGCGGCCTCCCTGCGCTTCGCCGACATGTGCCGGCAGTACGAGAGCATCGGCCTCGGATCGAGCCGGGCCCTCTCCGCGAGCCTCGCTCTCGTGGAAGCTCCCAAGAAGATGGCCGTCAAGCGGATCGTGTCCCTCACCGGCTCCACCATGCCCAATTACGCGGTGAACGCCACCAACCCCAGTTCGAGCGGCATCCTCCTCTCCAGGAGCCTCGGCGTCGACTACTTCCATATCTGGGCGCCGGCCATCGCCTCGACGAAGGAAACCGCCCACATCATGAGGAACGACCACGTCCTCGCCTCGATCCTCGCCATGGCCAACGCAGTGGACTGCGCGATGATAGGCCTGGGCTCGGTCAAAAATTCTGTCCTCATCTCCCGGGGCTTCATCACCGCCAAGGACGCCGAGGATCTGGCCGCCCTGGGCGCCGTGGGCGACGTCTTCACCCACTTCTTCACTCTGGACGGCAGGAGGATACCCTCTGCCGTGGAGGAACGTTCCGTCACGGCCGACGTCCCCCTCCGCTGCCCCGTCACCGCGGTGGCCTACGGGGAGGACAAGGTCCTGCCCATCGTGGGCGCCATCAGGGGCAAGTTGATATCGGGCATCGTCACCGACGAGAGGACGGCCGAAGCCGCCCTCGAGATTTTCAGGGCTTGAGGGCGCGGCGCGGGGCGGCCCGGACCATCCGGGCCGCCCCGAGCGCGCAAGAAACGGCATCAAGGACACGATGACGTGTCCATGCAATAACAGGAGGCAGATTGTG
>CAZRYP010000379.1:1930-2236 GCA_964604295.1 uncultured Treponemataceae bacterium | reverse complement strand
GGGCCATGCACTCAAGGCAGGGTCTGTCCCTGTTGAAGAAGGCCTTGTAGCACTTGTTCCCGATGAGTTCCTCGGCCGACTTCTCGAAGTAGCGCCTGGCGGCGTAATTCACCTCGATTATGTTGTAATTTATGTCCTGGATCGATATCGGGGTCGTGATTCCGTCGAAGAAGGCTTCCAGCTTGTTCCGGCTTATCTCCAGCTGGTTGTTGGTGCTCTGGAGCCTTTTCTGCTGCTGCCTGAGCCTCTAGAAGGTGATGGCGTTCTCGAGGGCGACGGAGCACTGGACGGCGAGAAGCTGGAGCA
>CAZRYP010000379.1:0-1920 GCA_964604295.1 uncultured Treponemataceae bacterium | reverse complement strand
GCATTTCCAGGTCGAACTGGTTGTAGTAGTCCTTGTCTATCTGCGGACCCAGGATGACGAATCCGTTCAGGCGCTCCTTGAACTTGAGGGGAAGCACGAGACTCGCCTTCAGCGTTTCGGCCGTCTCGCCTTTTTCAAGGGTGATCTTGATCAGCCTCTGAGGCGTGTAGAGATACGGGAGTTCCTTCTTCTCGGCGCTCTGGTGAACGGTGAATACACGGACAAGCTCGCTTCCCCGCTTCAGGCTGATCGACTGGTCCTGCCCTTCCACTATCCTTCCGCCGAAGGGCAGCTGCTTGGCCACGTTGAGCTTGTAGTTTCTGTCGTTGAAGTCGTTGACCAGCATGAGCGCCCATTCCACTCCGAAGGTGGAGGAAATCTTCTCCATGGTGAGGTTTCCCAGGGTCTCCAGGTCGACGATGGAGGTGAGGCTCGCCGAGAAAGCCCTCAAGCCCTGATAATAGGTGAAGGTCTTGCCTCCGTAGATTCTCTCGAGGAAGGAAAGCGTCGTCGTGCGCAGGGGGGAGAGGATGATGGAGGTGATGAAGCCCAGGACGAGTGCGAGGAGAAGCACCCTGGCAAAGGGGATGCTCTTGTCCAGGTGGAAAACCGGCACGAAGAAGAAGAGGAAGAGGGCGCTCGTGAAAATCGAGACGAAGACGGTGAGAAGTATGTTGAGCATCGCCGACGAGTAGTGGATCAGACGGTATTTGTAGACGGCGAAGAATATGATGGCGGCGTTGATCGTCGTGGCGAGCAGGTCGAAGGGGTATTTGCCTATCGGGTTGTAGAGGTTGGTCGCGACGCCGATGAGGACGACGATGGCGCCTATGATGAGGAGGCGAAGAGTCTTCTTCTTGAATTTGTTCTCGCTCACGCTGAGCTGCCGCGTGAGGAGGAGGATCGACAGTCCGAAGAAGAAATAGGAGATGGAATATGCCAGGATGGAGCCGGGGCCAAGAGTATAATGGAATCCATCGGCGTCGAAGCCCGCGTCGGTGACGACCTTCCCCGACAGGTTGAGGTAGGTCAGGTAGATGTAGATGACATAGCCCACATAGAGAAAGATCATGTAGCGCTTTTTTTCCGTGCCCGAGAGGTAGATCATGGTGGCAAGGAAGGAGATCGGCCCCCCGAAAAGCCCGATGAGCATGACCCTATTCCAGACGAGGGGGGTGAAGAGTCCGGTGTTCGCATGCATCATGAAGGAGCCGAAGCTCCACAGTGCCATGAAAAACATGTACTGGAGGAATGAGGTGTCGACTTTTTCCTTCCGGCTGTAGATCCCGAAAACGATGAATACTATATATACGACGAAAGACAGAGCCGGAATTAGCGATGATGCGTCCAGAATCATGTCAAAACCTCTGCCATCGGCTTGAAACTAGCGAACCAGAGGATACTATAGCATAATGTATTCCACGATGGTATTGAATTCGTTGACAGTCGCGGGTTTTTTACTGCTGATTTTGGCCGATTTCCTCATCGCCCGGGGGAAAAAAGCCGGACCGGCGCAATTTTTCGGATACCTTGCGATAGGATCCGCGCTCGCCTTCCTCGTCCTGGCCCCGCTCCGGACGAAAGACGGGATCGGATGGATCACCTCCGTCTTCCTTATCCTCACCTCCGCCGCCTCCGCTTCCCTCCTTCTCTGGTCCGTCTTTTTCGAGATCCCCGGAGCCGGAAAAAGACGGGGACTGAGTCCTTCCGAGGTCTATGACAAAGGCACCTACAGCCTCTGCAGGCATCCGGGATTCTGGTGGTTTTCCTTTCTCGCCCTCTCTCTCGGCCTTCTCAAGGGAATTTTCGCCTATTCTCTGACAATTTTTCTCATGATTGTCCTCGATCTGCTTTTAATATTCATACAAGATCGCTACACTTTCCCCAAGATCTTCGGCGGGTACGGAGAGTACAAGAAGC
>CAZRYP010000378.1:0-2236 GCA_964604295.1 uncultured Treponemataceae bacterium | reverse complement strand
CCCGCCTCACCGCCCTCGGGTTGTCGACATCGACGAGGGCCTTGTATCCCGCGAGGAGATCCCGCAGGGTGCGAAGGTCTTCCTTGGTCCCGTTCTTCGCCACACCGCTCGCGCCGAGTGGCTCCAGCCTTATCCTTATGTCGTAGAGGTCCAGGAGTTCCTTGCTGTCGAGGGCTCGGACCCTGGCTCCCCTTCTCGGGAGAAGCTCTATGAGCATCTCCTTCTCGAGCTTGGAGAAGGCCGCCGCGAGTGGGGTTCGGGAGATGCCGAGCCGGGTGGCGAGTATGTCCTGCTTGAGCTTTTCCCCGGGAACGAGCTCCCCTTCGAGGATCATGATGCGCAGGGCCCTGTACACTTTTTCCGACAGATCCGGGTAGTCTATCTTTTGCATTTGTTCCACTATATCCCCCTTGTCTTGAGCTGTCAATATTTTGTATGCAAAAATCAAATTTTCGCGTTGACATATATTTCCGACCATGGTATCCTGTTTTTGAGTTGGAAATATTGCATACAAAATAGAATTCAGAGCGGACCAGACGCAGAGGAACAGGGCGGCGCAGCGGCGCGAGGGCCCTCCCGAGACGCTCGAAGGCAAGGTTGAGCAGATGCGAGAATTCAGTCAGGAAAAGATAGCCGAACTGGAGGCCACGGCGGCCAGGCTCCGGTTCCATATCGTCGACATGGTCTACAAGGCCCAGTCGGGCCACTGTGGTGGCTCCCTCTCCTCTGCCGACATCGTCACGGCCCTCTACTTCGGCGTCATGAGGAACGATCCCGCCGACCCCGGCCTGGCCGACAGGGACCGCTTCGTCCTCTCCAAGGGACACGCCTGCCCCGTCCAGTACGGAGCCCTCGCCATGAGGGGCTACTTCCCCATCGAAGAGCTGGGCACCCTGAGGAAACTCCATTCCAGGCTGCAGGGACACCCTGTCGCGGGCAAGCTGCCCGGCATAGAAGTGACGAGCGGCTCCCTGGGCGTGGGCTTCTGCGAGGCCGTGGGCATGGCCCTCGACGGCAAGCTCCGCAAGGCCCCGTGGCGGGTCTGGACCCTCCTTGGGGACGGTGAACTCAACGAGGGAGCCGTATGGGAAGCCGCCCAGGCGGGCTCCAAATTCTGTCTGGACAACCTGACCGCGATCGTGGACTGGAACGGCCTCCAGAACGATGGTTTCTGCGAGGACATAATGCCTGCGGGATCCATAGCCGGCAAATTCAGGGCATTCGGCTGGGAAACCTTCGAAATCGATGGCCATGACATGGCCGCCGTGGTCGGCGCCCTCCGGGAGGCCGCCGAAATCCAAGGGAAGCCGACCTGCATCGTCGCCAGGACGGTCAAGGGTAAGGGAGTCTCCTTCATGGAAAACAAGCGCGACTGGCACGGCAAAGCGCCCAACGAAGCCCAGCACGCACAGGCTGTCGCCGAGCTGGCGGGAGGGAAGAAATGAACCTGAATCCTACGGCCACCCCCACGCGCAAGGCCTTCTCGACCCGGATGGCGGAGCGCGGCGAAGGCTCCGACTTCGCGGTCTTCGAATCGGATATCGGCTATTCCACCTATTCCTACCTCTTCGGGGACAAGTATCCCGAACGCTACTTCAACTTCGGCATAGCCGAGGTGTCCACGATGGCCGCCGCCGCGGGCATGGCGAGCTCGGGCAGGAACGTCGTCGTCTGCGGCTACGGCGTCTTCCTCACGATGCGCGCCCTCGAGATGGTACGCTCCTTCGTCTGCTATCCCAACCTCAACGTCAAGATCCTTTCCTCCCACGGCGGGGTGACGGCCGCCATCGACGGGGTGACCCACCAGGCCACGGAAGACATAGCCTTCATGACCACCCTCCCCAACATGAAAGTCCTCTGCCCCTGCGATCCCGTCTCGGCGGCCGCGGCCTTCGACCTGGCCCTCGCCACCCCCGGCCCGGTATTCGTCCGGCTCATGCGCGATCCACTCTTCGAACTCTACGGGCCGGGGGACGGCTTCAGCCTGGGCGGCTCCCACGTCGCGAGGAAGGGCCTCCATGTCACGATCGCGACCTACGGGGACCTGGTCTTCCAGAGCCTGGCGGCCGCCGACGCGCTTTCCGGGGAAGGCATCGAGGCCGAGGTCATCGACCTCTACTCCATCAAGCCCCTGGACATCGAAGGCATCCTCGCCTCGGCGGGCAGGACGGGCGCCCTCCTCATGGCGGAAAACCACCAGTCGCGCAACGGCGTGGGCAGCTTCGTCGGGGACTAC
>CAZRYP010000377.1:0-2256 GCA_964604295.1 uncultured Treponemataceae bacterium | reverse complement strand
AGACCGACCGCACGCCCGCGCCTTGCGCGCGGACATCGTCGTCTTATTCACTGGGTGCTGAATAATGAAGGGTGGAACCTCCATACTTTCCCGCACAAATCCAGTGTCCCCGAAGCGTCGCGGCGCCTAGCGCCGGAGCCGTGGCCTCGAAAGGTCAGGCTCTTCGCGAACCGCCGGGGATAAGGAAACGCATGAACATCATGGAAGCGACAATCGGTCGCATCAAGGAACCCGACGGGGCGTCCGAAGCCCTGGCCAGGGCCAGGCAGGCCGCGCTGACCAAGCCCGCGGGAAGCCTGGGAGAGCTCGAGGAGCTCTCGGTCAGCATAGCCGGCATGCAGGGCAGGGCTGATCCCGATGTGGACCGCGGAGCCGTCTTCGTGATGGCCGGAGACCACGGGGTATGCAAGGAGGGAGTGAGCGCCTACCCGCCCGAGGTGACGGCGCAGATGGTGCTCAACTTCGTGCGCGGAGGGGCGGCGATCAATGTCCTGGCCGCCCGCGCCGGGGCCAGGGTAGTCGTGACCGACGTGGGTGTGGACTTCGATTTCGACGGCGCGATTCCCATCCATCACAGGAAGATCGCCAGGGGAACGAAAAACCTGGCCACGGGTCCGGCGATGACGCGCGGGGAAGCCCTGCGGAGCGTCGAGACAGGCATCGAGGTTTTCGAGGCGGAGCTGGCCGACCGGCCTTTCCGCATCTCGGCCACGGGCGACATGGGCATCGGCAACACGACGGCATCCTCCGCGCTGGCCGCGGTATTCACGGGGCAAAGCCCGAGGGCGCTCGCGGGAAGAGGGACGGGCATCGATGACGCGGCCTTCGAACGCAAGATCGGCGTCATCGAAAGGGCGTTCGCCTTCCACAATCCCGATCCCTCCGATCCGATCGGCGTCCTCGCGGCCTTGGGCGGCTTCGAGATAGGGGCTCTCGCCGGCGTCATCCTGGCCTCCGCGGCCGGCGGGATACCCGTTCTCGTGGACGGCTACATCTCTGGCGCCCCAGCCCTCCTCGCCAGGGCCATCTCCCCTTCCTGCGTCCGTTACATGATCGGCTCCCATCTCTCCGGCGACGCGGGCCACGGCTTGATGCTCGAATCCCTGGGTCTGAAGCCTCTCCTGAGCCTGGGAATGAGGCTGGGGGAGGGCACCGGAGCCGCTCTCGCGATGATGATATGTTCGGCGGCCTGCAAGGCGCTGAATGAAATGGCCACCTTCGAGTCGGCCGGAGTGAGGAAAGAATGATGAAAAAATACCTGACAGTCTTCGCGGCGCTCTGCCTCGCCGCGACTTTCGCTTTCGGCCAGGGCTCGGCCAGGGTCCAGGCGGTCGATTCGCTCGGCCTCACGATCAGCCTGCCCAGGGCGGCGCAGCGCGTCGTCTCCCTCTCGCCCGCGTCCACCGAAGTCCTGTTCGCGGTGGGCGCCACTGTGGTCGGCAACACCACCTACTGCATCTATCCGCCCGAGGCGGCTAACGTCGCGAAGATCGGAGGATTTACCGCCGACTCGATGTCGATCGAAAAGATCCTCTCGCTCAAGCCCGACCTCGTCGTGAGCGCCGGACTTCTCCACAGGGAGGCCACCGACGAGCTGAAACGCTACGGTATACCCTGCTTCGCCTATGACCCTGCCGATTTCGACGCCATCGCGGCCGGAATCGTCGCCATGGGAACCTTGACGGGGAAACGGGACGCGGCCGCCCTCGTCGCCTCGACCATGATGGCAGGGATAGCCCGGGTACGGGAGATTGTGGCGGTGATTCCGGAGAGCCAGCGTCTGACCGTGTTCTGGGAGATGTACGACGATCCCATCATGACCTGCGGTTCGGCCACCTTCCAGCACGCGATCGTGGCGGCCGCCGGCGGCAGGGACATCTTCTCCGACCTGCCCGGGTCCTGGCCCAGGGTGAGCGCCGAGGAAGTGATCAGAAGGGCTCCCCAGGTCATCATGGGCGCGGACGATCACGGCGACAGGCTGACCTTGGCGTCGATAGCCGCGCGGCCGGGCTGGAACCTGATCCCCGCGGTACGCACGGGAAAGATATTCCTCCTGCCCACGGGCATCGTGTCGGCCCCTGGTCCCCGCATCGCCGAGGGCGTCCTCCTCGCCGCCAAGGCCCTCTACCCGAGGCTCTTTCCGTGAAAAAAGCCCTCGTGGCGATTTCCCTCTCGGCGGGCGCCCTCCTCGCCCTCCTGGGCAGCCTCTGCCTGGGCTCGGTGTCGCTCAAGCCCGCCGAAGTGTTCGCCGCCCTC
>CAZRYP010000376.1:0-2267 GCA_964604295.1 uncultured Treponemataceae bacterium | reverse complement strand
CGTCTATTGAAATAATTCGGAATCGGGGTTAGGATTATGGAGCTTTCCAGGCGGATCGCCGCTTTGCAGCACCACAGCCCACATCATTTTTCTGCTACAACCGGTGCCCGAAAATGGGTTCTTCCCGCCTCGAAAAGCCCATTAATCCCCATCCCAATAAAAGGAACGAAAATGGCTGATTCCAAGACAATGGTGATGATCGACGGAAACGCCGCGGCAGCCTATGTCGCGCACGCCTGCTCCGAAGTCATCGCGATCTACCCCATCACTCCCTCCTCTCCCATGGGCGAGCTTTCCGACGAATTTTCCGCCATGGGCCGCAAGAACCTCTGGGGGACAGTGCCGCAGGTCGTCGAAATGCAGTCCGAGGCCGGAGCCGCGGGCGCCGTGCACGGCGCCTTGACGTCGGGAGCCCTTTCCACCACCTTCACCGCCTCCCAGGGTCTCCTCCTCATGATACCCAACATGTACAAGATCGCCGGCGAGGCGACGGCCACCGTCTTCCACATCGCCGCCCGCGCCGTCGCCGCCCAGGCCCTGTCCATCTTCGGGGACCACCAGGACGTCATGGCCGCACGCCAGACCGGATGGGCCCTCCTCGCGTCCAACAATGTCCAGGAAGTCATGGACATGGCCCTCGTCTCACACGCCGCCACCCTCAAGACGAGGATACCCTTCCTCCATTTCTTCGATGGCTTCAGGACCTCCCACGAAGTTCAGAAAGTGGAGGAAATTCCCTACTCGACGATGAAGAAGATGATCTCCGAAGACCTCGTCCGCCAGCACAGATCGCGCGGACTCACGCCGGAGAAGCCCTTCATCCGCGGCACCAGCCAGAACCCCGACGTCTACTTCGCCGGCCGCGAGGCTGTCAACAAGTTCTATGACGTCACTCCCCGGATCGTCGACGAGACCATGAAGGAATTCGCCGCCCTCACGGGCCGCGCCTACAAGCTCTTCGAGTACTCGGGCGCCCCCGACGCCGAGCGCCTCGTCATCGTCATGGGCTCGGGAGCCGATACCGTCGAGGAAACCGTGAACAAGCTCGTCTCCTCGGGCGAAAAAGTGGGCGTCCTCAAGGTCCGCCTCTTCCGCCCCTTCTCTGTCGAGCACTTCATCGCCGCCATTCCCGCCACGGTCAAGTCCATCGCCGTCCTCGACAGGACGAAGGAACCCGGCGCCATCGGCGAGCCTCTCTACGAGGATGTGCGCACCGCCATCGGCGAGGCCATGGGAGCGGGCAAGTCCCACTTCAAGAGCTGGCCGACGGTCCTCGGCGGCAGGTACGGCCTCGGCTCCTTCGAGTTCACGCCGGCCATGGCCAAGGCCGTCTTCGACAACCTCTCGGCCAAGGAACCCAAGAACCACTTCACCGTCGGCATCACCGACGATGTCACCTTCACCAGCATCCCTGTCGACGAGGGTTTCCACCTCGGCGCCGAGGGCATCGTCGAGTGCCTCTTCTACGGACTCGGTTCCGACGGCACGGTGGGCGCGAACAAGAATTCCATCAAGATCATAGGCGATGAAACCGAGAACTCGGCCCAGGGTTACTTCGAGTACGACTCCAAGAAGGCCGGCACCTACACGATCAGCCACCTCAGGTTCGGCCCCAAGAAGATCAAGAAGTCCTACCTCGTCTCCAAGGCCGACTTCATCGCCTGCCACAAGTTCTCCTTCCTCGAGAAGCTGGACATGCTCGTGAACGCCAAGGAAGGCGGCACCTTCCTCCTGAACAGCCCCTTCCCCGCCGACAAGGTGTGGAACGAGTTGCCTCTCGAGGGGCAGAAGCACATCATCCAGAAGAAGCTCAAGTTCTATGTCATCGACGCGGTGGACATCGCCGAGAAGTCGGGCATGGGCTCGAGGATCAACACGATCATGCAGACGGCCTTCTTCAAGATCTCCGGCGTCCTTCCCGAGGCAGAGGCCATCTCCCTCATCAAGAAGTACACCGAGAAGACCTATATCAGGAAAGGCGCCGATGTCGTCGAGAAAAATCTCGTGGCCATCGACATGGCACTCAATTCCACGCACAAAGTGCAGGTCGGCCCGATCAACTCGGCCAGGTCCATCCTCGCGCCAGTGCCCGCCTTCGCCCCGAAGTTCGTGAAGGAAACCCTGGGCGAGATGATCGCCATGCGCGGCGCGAAGCTCCCCGTGTCCAAGCTCCCCGAGGACGGAACCTTCCCCACGGGAACCACCCAGTACGAGAAGCGCAACATCGCCGAAAAGATCCCCGTCTGGAATTCCGACATCTGCATCCA
>CAZRYP010000375.1:0-2291 GCA_964604295.1 uncultured Treponemataceae bacterium | reverse complement strand
CATTCCCCTGTAGGGCCGGCGGTTCTTCCCGACGACGATGACGGAGCCGCAGGCCGCGAGGGCGTTCCTGGCCGCTATCCTTCCCAGTTCTTCTCCGTTGAGCAGCGCCTCCTGCTTGTCTATCCCGCCGAAGCGGCTGCTCTTTCCCCCGGCCAGTATCGCGATGCTCAAGGACAACCCCAAAGACGCACCTCCCCGTTTTTTCATGCGCTTGCGCGGCGCAGGCGCCACGGCTACTATCCACTATGGTCTCAGAATTCCTGGGCGGCGCCGACTGGGCAAGCCCCCCCGCGGAGATGGAATTCGCCGCGGCATACGGATCCCTCCTGCGCGGGATCGCCGAATCGGCGGAAGAGCTGTCGGCATCGGCGAAACGCCCCGATACCGACGCCTGGCGCAGGAATATCGACCTGGCCGTCTCGCTCTATGTAAAGACCCCGGGCATCGTCAACGTCATGCTCAACTACAAGATATGCGTCGAGCACGATCTTCCCCTGCACCCTACCGTATACTATGAGCTGAAGGAAGCCAGGAAATACCGAATCGACCACGACCTCGCGGAGATAGACAAGGCGAACAGGCTCTTCAGGCAGTCAGTCGACCTCGCCAGAGCCGTCCTGAGGCTCGACGAATCCCTGGGGCCGCAGATGGATGCCTTCATCCGCGAACTGCCCCCCGAACTTCTGTCCTTCATCTATACCGGCATAAGGGATACCTATACATGGAGAGGTTCGGAACCCGAGCTGCTTTCCAGGCTTG
Source organism: uncultured Treponemataceae bacterium (assembly GCA_964604295.1). Lineage (GTDB taxonomy): Bacteria > Spirochaetota > Spirochaetia > Treponematales > Rectinemataceae > CAZRYP01. The sequence goes on along the minus strand of CAZRYP010000375.1, from coordinate 1,532 downwards.
CCCTAAAAGTGGGGGAAGAGTACCGGCCGGATATCATCGTGGCCGCGGCGCACGGCTCGATAATGCCGGCGCTGCTGCTCTCCGAACTCCTCGCCCTTCCCCTCTATTTCATACGATTCTCCATGTTCAAGCGCAACGACGAGGAACCCATCCTCGCCTTCTCGGACCAGGCCTGGCTCTACAACTTCAAGAGTTCGAAAGCCCTCCTCTATGATGAGGATGTGGCCGGAGGAAGGACGCTGAGCCTTTTCAAGGAGCGCCTTGCCCCTCTCTTCCAGCAGGCCAGGACGGCTTGCTCCATCCGCCACGCCGGTTCCGCCATCAAGCCGGATTTTTTCGCCAGGATCTGGTGGGATTGAGGATGGGCCGATCCCGGCCGGCCCGTTCTCGCTTGACTTTTGTTTATACTGGGATATAGTGAATTTACAATGGAGAGATAATGGCCAATAGACAAAAGGTTTCTTTTGCCCCGTCGATACGGCGCCTACCTTCCTATCTGCACATCATACGGCACGCGCAGAGCAATGGGGACCAGTTCATATCCGGCACGGTCATCGCCAACGAACTGAACCTGGAGCCCATACAGGTGAGAAAGGATCTGGCGATCACGGGCATCATCGGCAAGCCGAAGAAGGGATATCCTGTCAACGAGCTCGTGACGGCGATAGAGCGTTATCTGGGTTGGAACATTGAGCACAAGGCGATCGTCGTCGGCGCGGGGAATCTGGGTTCGGCGCTCTCCGGCTACCAGGAATTCAAGAACCACGGCCTCAACATAGTCGCGGCCTTCGATACCGATCCATCCAAGGTCGGAAGCGCGGTCCATGGCGTGCCGATCTATCCGCTCGAGCGGCTCGAGGAAATCGTGCCGGACATCCAGGCCGAGATAGCCATCCTCACCGTCCCCTCCCCCTTCGCGAGCAGCAGCTGCGAGAGCATCGTGAAGGCCGGCGTGAAATCGATCTGGAATTTCACCAACATAAAGCTCAAGGTTCCCGACGGCATCACGGTGTGGCGCGAAGATCTCTCCTCCGGCTACGCCATGCTCTCGGTCATGAGCAAGATGGCGCTCAAGAGCGACATAGAAGATCTCTAGTCCATGTCTTTTCCATCCGAGAAAGACAGCAGGCAGGCCGAATATCTCGCGAACCGACTCATCCGCAACAGAAGACTCTTGCGGAAATGGGCGCGCAAGGAAGACGTCCATGCCCTGAGGCTCTATGACCGCGACATCCCCGAAATCCCCCTGGCAATAGACCTCTACGGCGAGGAAGCCGAGGCGGCCCTCGTGGCGGCTCTCTACGAACGCCCCTACGAAAAGGACGAAACAGAAGAGACGGCATGGCTCGACCTCATGGCGGGCACGGCGGCTTCCGCGCTCGGAGTCGCGCCTGAACGCGTCCACCTCAAAACCAGGAGGAGGATGAAGGGGCTTTCCCAATACGCCCGCGCCGGCGACGCCAGGGCCGAGTCGGTCATAGGCGAATCGGGACTCCGCTTCCTCGTCAACTTCTCGGACTATCTCGATACGG
>CAZRYP010000374.1:0-2320 GCA_964604295.1 uncultured Treponemataceae bacterium | reverse complement strand
ATCGAGTATCGTGTAGGGACCGATCCAGGTATCCTTCCCGACGCGCACATCGCCCAGGACCAGGCAGCTGTCATAGACCGAGGAACCCTCGCCGAAGCCCATGACGTCCGCGCGCTCCCATCGATCGACAAGATAGTCGGCCAGGGGGAGATACCTGTGGAAATTCTTCGCCTTGTCGCGCACGAGGAGGAGGAAGAGGCGCCTGAGCGTCCGGAGCAGGAGGTTGTCCTCCTCGCCGCCGCCGACGGCGGCAAGGTCAGGTTCCTTTGCTTTCCGTCCCGCCATGGATCAGCTCCCCGATCCGTAGTTCAGGATCTCGCCGCACACCAGGTCGGGATCGACATCGTCGTGGCAGGGCAGGGTGATCGTCGTACGCTGGAGGCGTTCCGCCACCGGCTGGACATCGCGGTATTTGTTCCTGTAATACGTCAGGCCCGAAAGGCAATAGGTGCCGAGGGTCGACTCGATCCCGCGCTCCCTGAGGCGGGCGATGAGGCCGTCCCTCGGGATGCCCTCCGGCACCACGAACACCAGGGACTGGACGTTGTGCACCGTATCCTCCGACACGCGCTGGGACCTGTATCCGGCAGGTTCCAGCAGCTTCGCGAATTCGTTCCTCAGCCTGATCCGCGAGGCCACTATCTCATCCAGCTTCCCGATCTGGACCAGACCCATGACGGCCTGGAGTTCGGGCAAACGGTAATTGTAGCCGAAGTCGACGAAGTCGAACTTCCCGTTCTCCACCTTCGCGCCGTGTTCGAGCTTGATCTTGAGGGTGGCGTTCCAGTCGTCGCGGTCGGTCAGGATCGCGCCGCCCTCCCCTGTGGAGAGAAGCTTGCGCGGATGGAAGCTGAAACAGGTGAGATCGGCGATCTTCCCGCACTTCACGCCGCGTTCGGAGGAGCCGAGGCCGCAGGCCGCGTCCTCGACAAGGGGAATCCCCTTCGAGGCGCAGATATCCCTGATCCGATGGATGCCGCCCGGATTCCCGAGGGCGTCCACGAACATGACGGCTTTCGTGCGGTCCGAGATCTTCCTCTCGAGTTCCTCGGGACGCATGTTGAAGGTGTCGGGATCGACATCGGCGAATACGGGCCGGGCGCCCAGGTCTTCCACGACGTTCGCCGAGGCGGGGAAGGAAAAGTCGGACAGGACCACCTCGTCGCCGTGGCCGATGCCGAGGAGCTTCATGCAGGCCGAGAGGGCTGTCGTCGCCGATGTGGCGAGGTGGACATGCCGCGCGCCTGTGTAGCGGGACAGGGCCTCCCTGAAACGATCCACGTTGGGGCCTTTAGTGAACCAGCCCGAATCGAACACGGCCCTGAAATCGGTTTCGACTTCATCGAAGGAAATATAGGGCTTGATCAGTTTTATCATCGGTTCCCCTTGGAAAAATCATTCCTGTACCAGTCCACCGTCTTCCTCAGCCCCTCGTCGAAGGGCGTCAGCCGGTACTCGATCATCTTCCTTATCTTCGCGTTGCTGGAGTTGTGGCAGAATACATCCGACGCCCTTCCGGGCCTGCGGACGATCGGGCCCTGGTACCCCATGAGCGCGGCCACCTTCCCGACCACTTCTTCGATCGGAAACTGCCCGTCGGTGGAGATGTTGACGCTGTCCCCCGGGACCATGAGCGGAAAAAGCCTGACGATCGCGTCCACCGTGTCGTCGACAAAGATGAAGTCCCTGCTCTGCTTGCCGGAACCGTGGATTTCAGGCTTTTCGCCCTTGAAAATGCGGTATGCGGTGAGGGGAATCACGGCGGCCAGGAAGCCCCGGTAATTCTGCCGGGGGCCGTAGTTGTTGAAAGGGCGGACTATGAAGGAATCCAGACCGAACATGCGGACATAGGCTTCGACGGCCAGATCGGCGGCGGCCTTGCCCGCCGCGTAGGCCGTGGTGGGATTGCGCGGATGCAGCTCGTCCATCGGTTCGTACACGGCGCTTCCGTACACTTCCGAGCTCGAAAACTGGCAGAGCGTGGCGAATGCCTTCCGCCTCTGGAGCTCGAGGAGATTCAGCGCGATCCTTACGTTGGTCTCGAAGGCGTTGGCCGGGTTCACGAACGAGTAATTGAGCGCCTTGGTGGCGCAGTTGAAGACGATATCGATGTGGTGGCGTTCGAACAGGTACTGGAGGGATGAGGCTATTTCCGCATCGTCCTTGTAGAGCAGGGCCCCCCTTCCGATGGCCCCCTCGAGATTCTCCTCGCGGCCGCAGAACAGGTTGTCCACCACGACCACTTCGCGCGCGCCCTCGTCGAGGAGCCTGTCCACGAGAGTGCTCCCGACGAATCCGGCTCCGCCGGTCACGAGAATAC
>CAZRYP010000373.1:0-2330 GCA_964604295.1 uncultured Treponemataceae bacterium | reverse complement strand
AGCTCATGATGAGCGTCGCGGGCTGCGAGGTCTGTTTCGTCGTGAAGCAGGAGGCGGAAAAGCAGTGCACGGTCGGCTTCCGTTCGAGGGAGAGAGTCAACGTGGCCGAGGTGGCGGCGCGTTTCGGGGGCGGCGGCCACAAGCTGGCCTCGGGCCTGTCCATGCAGGGAACGATCGATACTGTCATGGAAGCCCTCATCCAGGCATTCGGGCCGATTTTCGAGGGCTGAGGGCTACCCGTGTCCGGCCGGTTCCCTGAGCCCGGCAGCTTCCCTCATCGCGGGAAAGCGCGGGACTTTCCCACGGCAGGGAAAGGGTAACGGCAATCCACAATTACTCCCCGGCTTCCCCGCCGAGGGGAATCCCTGAAAAACTGCCGGAGATTCAGCTTCGTCAAATCCATTTATATTAAAGACTTGGAGAGATTTTCATTCCGCTTCTCTCCCGGTTGGGGTGTTGGCATCTTTCCTGCAACAACAAGCGCAGGAGGAATCCACCATGGCATCAAGCCCCCGGGAAACTAGGCAATCGGCTAGCCTTTACAGAAATGGGTTGGAGCCATTCACGGATGAGCTGAGCGCCCATGAATCGGCCATCTTCCTCTCCATCACCGGGAAGATATTCTCCTGCCCCAGGCGCTATGGCTTCGGTTCTGCCGACGAGGCGGCTGAAATCTTCATCCGCTACAAGAAGCGCCTGAATTCCATAATAAGGCGAAGCGAAACGATCGTCGGCAACAAGGAAGCGTACATAGATTCCTGCCTCCGTTATCTGGCCAAGTCCATCCAGCGCTCCTTCCGGAAAAAGGAACTCGTGGAATATGTGCTCGAGAGCACGCAGGACATGGGCGGCATAGTCGCCACGCAGACGGAAGGCCGCTCCGAGCCCTTTCCCCAGACAGGTCCCGAAGCCAGGAATTTCATCGGGAACATCGCGCCCGCCTGTTTCCTCTCGAGGATGAACGCGGATCAGAAGCGCCTGCTCTATCTCGCGATCAAATGCGCGTGGGAGATGGATGACGGTATGGCCGAGATGGCTGCCGGACGCCTGGGACTTCCCATCGTCTGGCTCTGCGCCATCCTGCATCGGGCGAGGGCTTCCCTCGAACAGGACAGGCTCCGTCTCGCGCGGATACAGGAGCGGATCAACGCTTCCTGGCTTCGGCTGAGGCTGATCGAGGCCGAACTGAGAGGGGAAAACCTTAGGCAGGAAAGGCGCGAAAAAATCCTCCGCAGCGCGGGGTTCTGCAAGCGCCGCTATGATGCTCTCTGCGCAAAGAAAGCCAAGTATCGACTCCTCGTCTCCAACAGGGTAATCGCCGAACTCCTGCATCTTCCCAAGGGGTCCATCGATTCGGGACTATTCTATCTCAAGCAAAACCTCAGGGAGAAGCTTGAAGAGAAGCAAGGGTAGGGGGTATCTTCTCGGAATGGATATTCTGGTCGCCACCTTCAACAGGCATAAGATCGATGAGCTCATTCCCCTTTTTTCGGCCCACAGGCTGCTGAGTCCCGCCGACCTGGGCTTCGCCGAAATGGAAATCGAGGAAGATGGCTCGAGTTATTTCGACAACGCGAACATCAAGGCCAAAACCCTGTTTTCCCTCTCCGGAATGCCGACCCTCGCGGATGATTCCGGTCTCTCCGTGGCCGCCCTCGGCGGGGCTCCCGGCATCCGTTCGTCGCGTTACGGTTCCGGCGAGGGGAAGACCAAGCTTTCCGCGGCCGAACGCAACGCCCTCCTTCTGGCGGAAATGGAGGGGACGGGCGACAGGACCTGCGCCTTCTACTGCTGCCTGGTTTTCCTCTATGGCCGGGACAGATATCTCTCGGTACAGGAAACCTGTCCCGGCATCCTCATGGAAGCCGCGCGCGGCGAGGGCGGCTTCGGCTACGACCCCATCGTCTTCCTGCCCGAACTGGGCAAGACTGTCGCCGAGCTGAGCCCCGAGGAGAAGAACCGGGTTTCCCACAGAGGCCGGGCCTCCAGGACGATGAACGCCATGCTCGCCGCCTTCGACCCCGGACTTCTATCGTAAGGCCGCGGCCGATCCGCATGCGCAAAAAAAAACGCGCGGGGATGACCCCGCGCGTTTTTTCACCTGATTGAGCCCTATTTCGTCTCGGAAGATTTGATTCCGTACTTTCGGTTGAAGCGCTCGATTCGTCCCGCGGTGTCTACGAGCTTCTGTTTCCCGGTAAAGAAGGGGTGGCAGGCGGAACAGATTTCCACCTGAATGTTCTTTACCGTCGAACGGGTCTCGATGACATTGCCGCAGGCGCAGGTGATGGTCGCGAGTTCATACTTCGGGTGAATTCCCACTTTCATAT
>CAZRYP010000372.1:0-2357 GCA_964604295.1 uncultured Treponemataceae bacterium | reverse complement strand
CAGGCCTTCGGCCACGGCCGAGCCGAGGCCTCCGATTATGGAATGCTCCTCCACGGTGACGATGGCTCCGCATTTTTTGGCCATCTCGAGCACACAGGCCTCGTCGAAGGGTTTGATCGTGTGGAAGTTCGCCACGGAAGCCCGGACGCCGGCGGCCTGGAGGGTATCGGCCGCCTTCAGCGCCTCCCTGACCATGAGGCCCGTGGCCATGATGCAGACATCGGCGCCATCCCGAAGGACATTGGCCTTGCCCGGGACGAAGGGCGTCTCGGGCGTCGTGAAGGTTTCGACGACGGGGCGGGCGACGCGGATATAGACGGGTCCGTCTATTTCCGCCGCGGCGAAGACGGCCTTCCTCGTCTCGAGGGAATCGCAGGGCACGAAGATGGTCATGCCCGGCAGGACCCTCATGAGGGCTATGTCCTCGATGCTCTGGTGGCTTCCCCCGTCCTCGCCCACGGAGAGTCCCGAATGGGAGAGGCCGAACTTGACGTTGGCCCCCACGTAGGCGATGGAGTTCCTGATCTGCTCGTAGGCCCGGCCCGTGCCGAAAAGGGCGAAGGTGGAGGCGAAGGGGATCAGCCCCGAGTGGGCGATGCCCGCCGAGGCGCACATCATGTTGGCTTCGGCCAGGCCGAAGTTGAAGAAACGCTCAGGGTACTTCGCGGCGAAGATGCTCGTCATGGTGGCATGCGAGAGGTCGGCGTCCACCACCACCACTTTGTCGTTCAGGACGCCGAGTTCGGCCAGCGCCTCGCCGTAGGCGACTCTCAAGGATTTTGCTTCAGGCATCGATGCTTCCCCCCAGTTCTTTCATCGCGGCGGCGTACTCGTCGGCGTTCATGGGCCTGCCGTGCCAGCCGGCGTTGCCCTCCATGAAGGACACGCCCTTGCCCTTCACCGTCTCGCAGCATATGAACTTTGGCTTCCCGGCGGCGGAGCCGGCAGGGCTGGTCAGGCTCGCGGAATCGCCGGCAGGGGTCGCATGGTCGCTGGCGAGGGCGGCGGCGATGGCGCCTATGTCGTGGCCATCGACCTTGCTGCATTCGAAGCCGAAGGCCGCGAACTTTTCCATGATGTTCCCGAGGCCCATGACCTGGTCGTTCGAGCCGTCGATCTGCAGCCCGTTGTGGTCGAGGAGGAAGACCAGGTTGTCCAGCCTGTAGTGGGCGGCCGACATGGCGGCTTCCCAGATCATCCCCTCCTGGATCTCGCCGTCCCCCAGGACGGCGTAGACCTTGTACGCGGCCTTCTTGTATTTGGCCGCCAGGGCCATGCCCACGGCTATGGATGCTCCCTGGCCGAGCGAACCCGTGTTCGCGTCGACGCCCGGGGTCTTGTTCATGTCGGGATGGCCCTGGAGATGGCTGTGCAGCTGGCGAAGGCTCCAGAGATCCTCGCGGGGGAAAAAGCCCTTGTCGGCGAGGATGGCGTACAGGGTGGGGCAGCCGTGGCCCTTGCTCAGGACGAAGCGGTCCCGATTTTCCATGGAGGGATTCTTCGCGTCCACGCGCATGGTCCTGTAATAGAGAGCCATCAGCATTTCCACGCAGGAAAGGGAGCCGCCGGGGTGTCCCGACTGGCAGCGGTAGAGCATCGTGAGGATATCCCTCCTCAGCTGCCCGGCCTTTCCGTCCAGAGTCACGTCACTCATCTTCAATACTCCTTTTATCCGATCGGCGCCGGCGGGAACGAAGCGAATCGCCCTCGCGCCGGCTTCAGCCCTTGACCGCTCCGGCGGTGAGGCCCGCGATAAGACGTTTTTGCGCGAAGAAGAACATTATGCACACGGGAATTATGGTGATTATCCCCCCCGCGGTGAGCATGCCCCATTCGACGCCCAATTGGCCGATGAGGTTCTTGAGGGCGACGGGGATCGTCCTGTTGGCTTCGTTGGTGAACATGACGGCGAAGGTGTACTCGTTCCAGGCAGTCATGAAGACATAGGCGCCCGTGGCGACGATGCAAGGCGCCAGGATGGGAAGGATTATCCTCAAAAAGGCCTGGGCCCTGTTGGCTCCGTCTACCATCGCCGCTTCCTCGAGGGCCAGGGGCAGGTCGTCCAGGTAGCCGTTGAGGAGCCAGATCGAGAAGGGAATCGTGAAGGTCGTGTAGGAAAGCACGAGGGAAGCCGGCGTGTAGAGGATGCCGAGCCTGCGCATGATCGCGTAGAGGGGGATCAGGAGGAGGACGGTCGGGAACATGTTGTTCGTGAGGAACATCGTCATCAGGAGCTTCCGCCCCTTGAAGCGATAGCGCGAGAAGGCATAGGCGGCCAGGACGGAGACGGTGAGGGAGATGGCCGTCGTGAGCGTCGCCACGAGGAGGCTGTTCCCCATGGGCTTGAGGAAATTGTA
>CAZRYP010000371.1:218-2364 GCA_964604295.1 uncultured Treponemataceae bacterium | reverse complement strand
AATCCGGATCGTGACCGTAGGCAAAACCGCAGAGGGTAAAGGCCAGCATCAGCCAGATGAGCCTGGACCACCGCGGCCTATGCCGCCCTCGCGACCGTCCTGGGAAGCTCAGCCGGCCCGGCCAGCTTGGCCGCCCCTGCCAACCTGGCCGGGCCGGCCGCTTCGGCGAAGTATTTCGTATGGGGGAAACTCTCATTGCATCCTTTCTCCGAAATAAATGCCGGCCCATTCCCATCGTCCATGGACGGCGGGATCGGCCGGAAAGTCGATTTTGCGGAAATACAAGTACCAGACCGGCACCCGTCCGGTCCAACCCCATGTCCGCAGATACGCATCGTAGGGACCCGACGACGCGTGCAAGGCGGGGGCGGATTGTATCGCGTCCATCCCGCTGTCCTGGTACCATGATACCGCAAAGAAACCCGCTTTCGAGGCGTATTTCCGCAACTGGCGCGCCGAGCCCGACAAGAGGGCTTTTTTAAGGCCGGCAACCAGCTCGTCCAGGCTCTCGAAAGTCCAGTCCTTCGAGATGGCGTTGAATTCAACGAGCTGCCTGGCATAGGCGAGAGCCTCTGGATGTCCGGGAACGCTCGTCCCGAAATACGGCAGGAATGCGGCGTATTGCACCAGGGCTTCCTTCCATGCTCCTGTCTTTTCATATTCCCTGGCGAGGAGAAAATGGGAAGCCCCGATATCCTGGGCCTCGGGAAACCTCGCGAGAAGATCCCTATAGTATTCGATCTTCCTTTCTGGTTCATCGACGCTCCGCACGAGCCGTGTCAGGGACTCGTAATGGACGCTCCCTCCTTCGACGATGAGATCGGGCTGGGTCTTGACGATCCTCTCGTAGAGGGGGATCGCCAGGGGCATGTCGCCGGACGCCTCGTAGGCCGCCGCCGCCGCGAAAAGATACCAGGGCTCGTACTCCTCCGAGGGATTGCTCAATCCCACAAGGAAGGCCGCGGCCTTCGAGCCGTTCCCGCTGTCTATCAGTATGGCCGAAATCTTTCTCGCGGCCGCGAAGCGCGCAAGTCCATCGGGCTTGAGTCCCCGCGGATCATGCCTGTCCAGAATGGTGAACAGCGACGCCAGTTCCTTTCTTTGCGAAGGGCTGCCCACGATATACATGGAATGACCATTGGAGCAGGATGTTACAGAAAAAGCCGCGATCATGAGGAAAAAAAGGCCGAACCGGCGCGCGCGAGAGGAGCGCATCCCGGTCCTCTTTTTGCATTCGGTTGGCAATGGCACGAAAAGCAGAGTAGCACGCGGTTTTTCCGCTTTGCAAGTACGGGTCGTTTATATATACTTTAGGCCTGTCTTCCGGAGGGGATCGCGACCTGTGAAACCAAGAGTCTTCCCGACCCTGCGATTTCTCGGCTCATTCCTGGCGCTGGCCTGTGCGGCAGGGCTTGCGACATGGATCCTCGGCCTGCGCGCGGCCCAGGCATGGCCATTTCTCCTGGGAGCGGCGGGAGCCGCCGGCCTGCACTCGGGCATGAGGAAGCGTTCGCGCTTTTCCGCCGACTATGTCGTTCCATCCATGGCCTTTCTCCTTCTTTCCGGCTTCTTCTGCCTGTTTTCCTTCCGGATCATCCCCATGAGGCTGAAGGATTTCGTCCTGAGCTATTGGGTTGCCATTCCCATTGTCTCGATTGTGCTTCTGGTCCTGGGAGCGGGGCTATCCCGCAGGAGCCGCGCGGTGAAAGCACGGGAGGGGGAGGATAATTAAGGTTTTTCACCCGGAAAGCTCAAGATGGGGTGAATTTTTTACGATGCTCTATTATACTTGGTAAAAGCGGGTCTTAGAATTTCTGGAGCGCATGGCTATAGCGACGGGAGAAAAGTGAAGTGAAAAAAGTACGCAGGCGCGGCGCCGCTATCCTCATTTCCGTCGCGATGCTCTGTTCGCCCCTCGTCGCCCTCCACGCTCAGCCAGGCCTTTCCATGTCCGATCCCGAGATTCTCTCGAAACTCATCAACAACAAGACCGAGATAGAGCGCTGCATGATTCTCGCCACCCCCGAGTCCCTCGCCAGGACAAGGGAAGGTCTCCTCCAGTCTAAGGTCATTACCGAGGACGACAAGAGTGCCATGCTCGAGATCATCCGCGGCATATCGGGGATCCTTTATCCTCCTCCCCGGA
>CAZRYP010000371.1:0-208 GCA_964604295.1 uncultured Treponemataceae bacterium | reverse complement strand
CGCTCAGGAACATCAATCCTCTTTATTCCGTCTGCCTCACGCAGCTCGTGGAAGCCTCGCAGGGAAGGATTTTCTCGGCTCCCAAGGGTTCGGAGGGAGCTTTCCTCACGGAAATCCTGCCGGCTCTCGCGATCTTCAGGACTTCCGACAAGGAGACGGCCAGGACGGCGCTCGGCTATGTCGAGCGTTTCGAAGCCGCGGGTAGCTT
>CAZRYP010000370.1:0-2368 GCA_964604295.1 uncultured Treponemataceae bacterium | reverse complement strand
CACCTCAAGCTAGCGTGTCTACCAATTCCACCATCGCCGCACGCAACAGCCAACTTATACTGTAAACGCTCGATTCTTGTCAATACTTCAGTGTCTGGAAATCGAGGCGATAATGCTCTCGGCCCTCTCGAGCGCCTCGTCTATTTCCCCGCAGATATTGTCCCTCCCGATCTCGCCGGCCAGGCCATAGCGGTCGATGGCCCCCGAGGGCTGCTCCCGGACGCCGCTGAGGACGAGGACCGTCCCGCGGTGCCTGCAGCGCTTGTGGAAGCTGCGGAGCGCGTTGAGCCCCGTGGCGTCTATCGCCGGCACATGGCACATCCTGAGGATGAACACCTTCGGAGTCTTCTCGAGCGCGCCCAGGGCATCCTGAAGCATGTCCGCCACGCCGAAGAAGAATGGTCCGTTTATTTCGTAGACTTCACAGCCTTTCGGCACCCTGCGCAGGGCGAGGGATTGCGAGTCCGTCGCGTCGGCGGGGCTCGCTTCGGCCGCGTCCATCGGCCCGGCGCTTCCGGCTATCCCGTCGGTCTGCGAGGCGACGGAGCTCGTGTCCCGCGCCCTCTTTACGAAGAGGACGATGGCCAGGAGCACGCCCACCTGCACCGCCGCGGTGAGGTCGACGACGACGGTGAGCACGAAGGTGGCCACCATGACGGCCAGATCGCTCTTGGGAGCCTTCCGCATAGTGAAGAAGCGGGGAAGTTCGCTCATGTCCACGGCCACGACGATCAGGACGCCCGCGAGGGTCGCGAGCGGAATGGCCTGGACGACAGGTCCCAGGAAGAGCGTGAAGAGAAGGAGAACGAAGGCGTGGATCATCGCCGACACGGGCGAGATGGCCCCCGCCTTTATGTTCGTCGCCGTCCTCGCGATAGCTCCCGTGGCGGGTATTCCACCGAAGAGGACGCTGGCTATGTTGCCGAGCCCCTGCGCGTTGAGTTCGGCCGAGGAGGAGTGCCTCGTCCCCGTCATCCCGTCCGCCACGACGGCCGACAGGAGGGATTCGATCGCGGCGAGCAGGGCTATGGTGAGCCCGCTCGAGAACACCTGCCGCACTGCCGTAAAGCTGAACTCGGGAAGCCGGGGCGCGGGGAAACCCTTGGGCAGGGCGCCGAACTTGGAGCCCACGGTCGCGATGGGGAGATCCAGAAGAAAGGCGGCCGCGGTGACCACGGCCACCGCCGTCACCGCGGCGGGAAGCTTGGGAAGGATCTTCCGTATGAGGACTATGACACCTATCGTCGACAATCCCGCGGCGAGGGCATACAGATTCGAGGTGCGCAGATATTCGGCGTACTGCCCTATCTTTTCGAAGAACTCGGGCGAGAGGGAGGGTATCTCCATACCGAAGAGATCCCTGAGCTGGCCGACGAAGATCGTGAGGCCGATGCCTGTGGTGAAGCCTATCGTCACCGGGTAGGGGATGAATTTGATGATGCTGCCGAGTCCTGAAATCCCCATGAATATGAGGAGGACTCCGGCGATGAGGGTCGCCATATGAAGCCCGGGCATGCCGTACCGCGCGATGATGTCGGCGATGATGACGACGAAGGCTCCTGTGGGTCCGGAAACCTGGTGGAAGCTGCCACCGAAGAAGGCGACGACGAAGCCGGCGATGATGGCGGTGTACAGTCCCTGGGCGGGGCTGGCGCCCGCGCCTATGGAGAAGGCCATGGCCAGGGGGAGAGCGACAATGCCCACGGTGATGCCTGCGGCGAGATCCTTCCTGAAGTCGCCGGTGGAGTAACCGTCGGAAAGCCGTTTGAAGAATGCCGGAGTCAGCTGGCGGAGTAGATGGAGCGCCTTGCCGGCGCCTTGCTGTGCTTGGGACATGTTAATCAGTATATTTGGATTTGATAAGGTATTTCAATAAGTGGGAGGATCAATGTCCGTCTATGACAGGATAAGCCGCCTCTATGACGAAATATTTCCCGTGAATCCCGTAGCCATAGAAGCCATCGAGTCCCTCATCCCCCCCGAGGCGGAAAAAAGGATACTCGATCTGGGCGCGGCGACAGGAGGACACGCCCATGCATTCGCCGACAGGGGCTGGGATACGCTCGGCATAGAATTGAGCGGCGAGATGGCGAGACTCGCCGCCTCCCATGCCCATGTGGTCGAAGGTTCAATGCTGGACGCCGAATCCATCGTGAACGACGATTACGGGATCGCCGTGAGATTCGGCGCCGCGCTCTGCCTCGGCAACACCCTCCCCCACCTGCGGCCTGAAATCATACCCCGCTTCTTCTCGATGGTGCGGAGGCTCCTGAGCCCGGGGGCTCCATTCATACTCCAGGTGCTCAACTACGCCCACCCCGATATCAAGCAGGGCTATGTCTTCCCTGTGATAGAAAAGGATAGTTTC
>CAZRYP010000369.1:0-2395 GCA_964604295.1 uncultured Treponemataceae bacterium | reverse complement strand
GTTCGTGCTGATGGGGGAGTTCGCCTCGAATACCAATATCGCCAAGCGGCTCTACACCGGGGCATACAAGTGGTTCGGCCACGTGCCCGGCGGCCTCGCGATGACCACGGTCGTCGGCGCCACGGCCTTCAAGGCGATGTGCGGCTCGACCCTCGCCACCGTGGGCACCTTCTCCGGCTTGGCCATCCCCGAGATGGACCGCTTCGGCTATTCGAAGGAGCTCTCCGCGGGAACCGTCGCCTCGGTCGGGACCATAGGCATGATCCTCCCGCCGAGCACCGTCCTCATCCTCTACGGGCTCATCTGCGAACAGTCCATCGGCAGGCTTTTCCTCGCGGGCATAATGCCCGCCCTCATGATAGCCATGCTCTTCATGCTGACCATCGTCATCTGGGTGACCCTGAAGCCCGGCATCGCGCCGAAGGGCGAGAAGTCCGGCTGGAAGGAACGCTTCAAGGTCCTGCCCGAAATGCTCGCCGTCATCATCGTCTTCGTCATCGTCATCGGCGGCATGATGGTCGGCTTCTTCAGTCCCACCGAGGCCGGCACGATAGGCACGGTGGCGGTCTTCGCCCTGGCCTTGATCCGCGGGGAAGTGAATTTCGGGATGATCAAGCGCTCGATCAAGGGCTCCCTCAAGACGGCCATCATGACCCTCATGCTTCTCGCGGGTTCCTCGATCTTCGGGCGCTTCCTCACCATCACCGAAATTCCCTTCAGGGCGGCGGACTGGGCCGCGACCCTCCCCCTGCCTCCCTTCGCGGTGATGCTGGCGATCATCGTCATCTACCTCGTCGGCGGATCCATCATGGACGACCTCGCCTTCATGGTGCTCGCCACCCCGATATTCCTGCCGACCGCCCTGGCCCTCGGCTACGACCCGATCTGGTTCGGCATCATGATAAGCATCACGCTCATGATCGGCGGATTGATCCCGCCCATAGCCCTCTACGTCTTCATCACCGGCAACATAACGGGCATCCCCTTCAAGACCATCTACAAGGGTGTCGTGCCCTACCTGGCCGCCCTCGCCGTGGCCCTGGTGCTGATCTTCCTCTTCCCGCAGATCATCACCTGGCTGCCCGACAAGTTCATGGGACCGCTGTAGGCCGATGGAGCCCGACTACAGGGAGCAGGCGAGGGGAATGGCCTGCATGGTGGCGGTCTACCTCATCTGGGGGGTGCTTCCGGCCTACTGGAAGCTTCTGGGCGCAGTGCCCCCCTTCGCCGTCATGGCCCACCGGGCTCTCTGGGCTCTCGTCTTCCTCGCGGGCGCCCTCGTCTTCATATACAAGCCGAAAAAGCTCTTCGCCCCGCTCGCGGACAGGGAGGTTCTCGTCCTCCATCTGCTCGCGAGCCTCTCCCTGGCCATCCAGTGGACGGCCTACCTGGTCGCGGTCTCCTCGGGGCGCCTCGTGGAACTGAGCATGGGCTACTACCTCTATCCCCTCGTGGTGTCCCTTCTGGGCCGGATTTTCCTCAAGGAAAAGCTGAACGCCGCCAAGATTGTCTCTCTCGTCCTCGCGGGTTCGGGCGTGGCCGTGGCCGTCGCCGGACACGGGCGGTTGCCCTTTCTCGCCCTGGTCCTGGCTTTTTCCTTCTCCCTGTATTCCCTGATCAAGAAAAGGATAAAGATAAACTCGCTGAATTCCATATTCTACGAAATCCTCTTCCTGGCGCCCTTCGCCCTGGGCTATATCGCCTGGTCGGGGGCCGCGGGCAAGGGCTTGTTCCACACATCCGATCCGGGGCTCATTCTCCTCCTCGTCGGCGGCGGAGTCCTCACCGCCCTCACCCTCCTTCTTTTCGCGGCCGGAGCGAAGCGCACTCCCATCTTCGCCATCGGCTTCCTCCAATACATTTCGCCGACGATCGTCCTTCTTCTGGGCGTCTTCGCCTACGGCGAGAGTTTCGGCCTCACGCAGTGGACGAGCTTCGCCCTGATCTGGCTCGGCGTCCTCGCCTACCTCGGCCGCCAGGCCGGGCCTCTCCTCCAAAAAATGATTTGACAAATTCCCGACTCTGGGGAATACTGTAGCCGAACTGGTTAACCAATTATTGGTAACCAGACAGGAGAGGGTTCCTCATGGAACGAAAGGCGCCGCGGGTTTCCGGGGAAAGGCCGAGCCCCGAACTGACAGTCCTCAACCATCTCAGGGACCAGATCGTCTCCGGCCAGATCAAGGCCGGCACCAGGATCCCTTCCGAGAGGGCCCTGGGCGAAACCCTGGGGGTGAGCCGCGGCTATGTCAGGAAGGCCCTGGCCAAGCTCGAGCACTACGGCCTCATCGAAACCCTGCCCCAGAGGGGGACGATCGTCGCGGGCCTGGGCAGCAAGGCCATTTCCGGCCTCATGGCCAGCATCGGAAGCCTCGACGAGACCTTCCAGCCGGCC
>CAZRYP010000368.1:0-2413 GCA_964604295.1 uncultured Treponemataceae bacterium | reverse complement strand
GCCGGCTAGAGTATCCATCGCGGCACCTCGAAGCATTCCGCGAATTCGCGGCCGATCTGCACGCCGCGCGTGCGGGCGAGCGAGAAGATGTACTCCTCGCTCATGTAGGCGCGCATCTTCTGCGAGCCGTAGGCGGCCAGGGCCTCGATCTTGCGTTCGAGGTGGCGCCGCTCCAGCACGGAAAAGCACTGGGTCGTGAAGTTGATGTTGTTCCAGGGGAGCTCGTAGGCCAGGATCGAGGAATTCTTGAAGGCGCGCAGGGCTTCCATGGCCAGGGTGGAATGGTCCTGGTGGAGGTCGTTCAGCGAGGGGATGAAGACCAGGTCGGGCTTGAGTTCCCCCCTCAGCGCGACGAGATCCTCCAGGATATCCTGGCGCGAATAATTCAGCTTCCTGACGGTATACTTGAAGACGCGCAGCTTCTCCGGCTCTATGCCCAGCCTGCGAGTGGCCTCGCGCACTTCGATTTCCAGTATATTCGGGGGCATCCCGGCGGGAACCGACTCCTTGGCCGTGGAAAAGGCCGCGTAATAGACCTCGGCTCCCTGCTCCAGGGCCTTGGCTATCGTGCCCCCGCAGCCCAGCTCGCCGTCGTCGGTATGAGGCGCCAAAACGAGTATCTTTCTGTCGCGAAGCTCCATACAGTCTCCCCGCGCCCCTCAGGCGCCTATGAGTCCTTCCACCAGGGCGAGCAATTTCTTCCTGTTCGGTTCGGCCGAAAGTTCCAGGGCGCAGAGATGGGCCTTGTTCTTGTACTCCATTATACGCTCCGGACCGAGCTCCAGGAGGACCCGCGCCATGGATTCGGGTGAAAAATCGTCGGAAACGACGCCGAAGCCATAGCGCCGCGTGTAATGCGCCATCTCCGGCGTCGGGCCCACGGCCACGGCCAGCCTGGCCTGGACGAACTCGAAAAACTTGTTGGGCAGGGCGTAGGCGAGGTTGATCGTGGCGGGCTTGTAGAGCCAGAACCCTATGTCGTACTCGTTGAGGACCTCGGGCAGGGTCTGCATGGCCACAGGCTCGTTGAAGGCTATCCGGGAATCCCCCGCCGCATAGGCCTTCAATTCGGTGTAATATCGCGGGTTCGGCGCGAGGAGGAAAAAATCCAGGGTGAAACGGCCGTCGAGAAGCCGCATAACGTCAACCAGCCTCTCGAGGTCGCGCTTTCTCGCCGCGATGCCGTGGTGCACGAGGCGAATCAGGCCATCCTTCCGATCGACAGGCCGTATATCGTGATAGCTAGGCGCGTTGGTGACCACATGGCAGGAAACGCCGAAAGCCCTGCGGTAGAGTCCCGCCGTCCCGTCCCCGACCGTGCTCACCGAGTCGCAGGAGGGAAGGAGCTTTCGAAGCATGTACCGGGTATGGACGCGCTTGTTCAGGTGGCGGAAATCTCGGGGGAACTGCCCCGGCGAGTATTCGTGGGCGTCGTAGAGCAGCTTCCTGCCGCCCTTGGCCGCGGCGCAGACCCCGAGGGCGGTGAGATCGTTCGCGATGATCAGGTCGCAGGGAATGCCGCGGAGCCGGCGCAGCACCCCTGCCCTCGCCACCCTCGTGTGCCAGAATTCGTTGAGGCGGGGAAAGGCGGGGAGGGCGTCCAGGATGTACATCACCGCCGTGGCGACGAACCGGGCAAGGCCGAAATCCCTCAGGTAGGAGGCGAGGAAGGCCGGGCTTAGCCTCTTCCCTTTTGGGATGCCGATCAGCGCGGTAAGGTCGTGGAAGCGATCCACGGGCAGGGAGGGCGGCTTCTTTCCGAAGGCGATCACACGATAGTTGCCGGAGAGAAGCTCGATCTGCCTGTGGACGCGCGGATCGCGCCCCAGGTCGGACTGCGAATAGATGATTATCGTCTTTCGCCTCTTCCCGGAATTCGGCGAAAGCTCCTCTCCGCCAGAAGACCGCGCGGCGTCCATCACAGCTTGAATACCTTCCCGTCCTCGATATGCACGCTCTTGACCGCGTTGCGCGTATCCACGACCAGCTTTGCCTTCGCGACGATATGGGCCACGTCGAAGCAGGAATGGTTCGTCGTGAAGACGACGCAGTCGGCGGCGGCGATCGCCTCGTCGGTGAGCTCTATCCCCTTCCATGTCTTGCCGTTCTCGCCCCTTGCCTCGGAAATGTAGGGATCGTGGAAGAGCACCGTGGCGCCCTTCCGCTCCACCTGCTCCATCACCAGGAGGGCCGGGCTTTCGCGCGCGTCATCAATGTCGGGCTTGTAGGCCACTCCGAGGAAAAGCACCGTGGAGCCGTTCAGGGCTTTTTTATGTCGGTTTAATGCAAAAGAAATCTTATTCATCATCCGGTGAGGCATGAGGTTGTTGATATTGCCTGCGGTATTGATCATTGTTAAGTCAAAGTTGAAGCCTTTAGCAATATATTCGAGGTAGAAGGGATCGAGAGGAAT
>CAZRYP010000367.1:0-2439 GCA_964604295.1 uncultured Treponemataceae bacterium | reverse complement strand
CCTCCGCGCGAGGGGCTACAGGCGCTATGAAGTCTCCAACTACGCTCTTCCGGGACGCGAGTGCCTGCACAACAAGGCCTATTGGTCGATGAATTCCTACCTGGGCATAGGGAGCGGCGCCGTCTCGACCCTGAACCTCGCCCGAGGCTCGGCTTCCCTGCCCCTTGCCGCGGCAGGAGCCATGGCCTTGAGGATCGAGGAGGGCAAGGACCTGCCGCGGTATCTTCTGGACCCCGACGAGGCCGCCGCGCTTTCGTGGATAAACCGGAAGGATTCGGCCTTCGAGATGGTGATGATGTCCCTGCGCTGCGCCGACGGCCTCGACGAGGGGAGATTCCTGGAAAGGTTCGGTCTGGACGCGAAGGAGGTCCTCGCGGCCACGATCGGGAAGTGGAAGGGGCGCTTCGCCGAAGGGGGAGGACGCCTGAGGCTGGACGGAGCCGGCCTCGACATACTCAACAGGATCCTGGTCGATGCCATGACCGAAATGGAACCATACTTCGCAGACAAGAGGGAGACCGGTTCATGAAGAAAGTGCTTTCCATCCAATCCCATGTCGTATTCGGCCATGTGGGCAACAGGGCTTCCGTCTTCCCTCTCGAGCGGATGGGCATGGAGCTGTGGCCCCTCAATACCGTCCAGTTTTCCAACCACACGGGCTACGGCCAGTGGAAGGGGACAATCTTTACGGGCGAACATGTCGCGGGGATCTGGCAGGGCATGGAAGCCCTCGGATGCGCCCCGGTCTGCGATGCCGTGCTTTCCGGGTATATGGGATCCCGGGATATCGGCGAGGCCATCCTGGGGATCGTCTCGGCCGTGAGGAAGGCCAATCCCAGGATGCTCTACTGCTGCGATCCCGTGATGGGCGATTACGAGCGCGGACTCTACGTCCAGCCCGGAATACCGGAATTCATCAGGGACAGGGTCCTTGCCCAGGCCACCATAATCAAGCCCAACCAGTTCGAGGCGGAAGTTCTCTCCGGAATCAGCATCCGCGGCGGGGAGGACGCGAGGGAAGCATGCGCCTCCCTGCACGCCCGAGGGCCTGCCATCGTGCTTATCACGAGTCTCGAGGCGATGCAGGACGAAAAGGGCCTGATCTGCACACTCATGTCCTGCGGCGACGGCGCGTTCGCGATCAGGACGCCCCGCTTCTCCTTTCCCGTGGCCCCTCACGGAGCCGGGGACATGGCCTCAGCCCTTTTCCTGGGCCATTACCTCGAAACCGGCGATCCCGTCCTCTCCTTCGAAAGGATGGCCAGCGCCGTCCACAGGGTATTCGAGGCCACGAGCGCTGAAAACCTGGCCGAACTGGCCATCGTGGGCGCCCAGGACGCCTTCGCCTCCAGGGAGAGCCTGTTCCGCGCCGAGAGGATCTGGTAGACTATCCGCCGCGCCGGCTGCCGCCGATCAGCCATGGCCGCGCGCAGGGAGAGAGGGATGAGCGATTTTACCTATGCGGTGGTGTCTTCGGTTCTCCATGACGGCAAGGCCGTGGACGCGATCTTTTCCGCCTTCGAGCCCTTTTTCGGCGCCATAGGAGGGCGGCGAGTCGAACTGGACGGGGCGCCCGACGCCGACGGGAGCCTAAGTACCCCCTTCTTCTTCATCCTGACCGGCGGGACGGAAGGGATGGTCCTGGACTACCTTTCCCGGCAGAGAACCCGACCACAAGCCAAGCCCCTTCCCCTCGTCCTCCTGGCCCATCCCCGCCACAATTCCCTGCCCGCGGCCCTGGAGATAGCGGCGAGGGCGGGGCAGGATGGGATTCCGGCCACCGTGATCCAGGTGAAGTCGGCCGCGGACCCGGTCGCGCGCACGCAGCTTTCGGATGCTGTGGACCTGGCGCGCGCCATGAGGGCCATGCGGAGCACGAGGATAGGGGCTGTGGGCGAGGCATCGGACTGGCTCGTCGCCTCGAGCCAGAAAGCTTCGGTCGTCGCCTCGTCCTGGGGTCCCGCGATGGAATCCATCCCCTTCGAGGAACTGCGGGCGAGGATGGGGGAACTCGGGGAACCAGGGGAGGAGGGCGGAGCATGGCTCCCGGCAGGCGGCACCGCGGCCTTCCTCGAGGGATCGGCCTTCAGGAGGGAAGCCTCCGATTCCGATCTCCGCAAATCCGATGCCATCTACCGAGCGCTGCGGAGCATCGTCGAGGAAAAGCGGCTCGACTGCGTCACGCTCAGGTGCTTCGACCTAGTGACCCTCGACGGCTCCACGGGCTGCTTCGCCCTCTCCATGCTGGCGGACGAAGGGATCGACGCCGGCTGCGAGGGCGACATCCCCTCCATTCTGGCGCTTCGCTGGACGCGTCTCCTTTCCGGCAGGGCGGGATGGATGGCCAATCCCTCCGAAATAGATCCGGGAGAGAAGGGAGGGAAGGGCAGGATTCTCCTCGCGCACTGCACGGTGCCGCGTTCCCTTCTTTCGGGCTAT
>CAZRYP010000366.1:0-2446 GCA_964604295.1 uncultured Treponemataceae bacterium | reverse complement strand
TTCGCCTTCCCGTATCCGCGAATCTTCATTAATTATGCGTTTGCCCGGCGAGGAAGAGAAAGGGGGCTGGGCGGACCGGGCATGAGCCCGGTCCGCCCAGCCCCCTTCGAGGAGCCGATCCAGGTATCAGGGAACCTCGGCGATGATGTCCTTCAGCCAGGGCTTCTTCGCCAGATCCCGCTCTAGTCCGGCCGCCCTTGTCTTGTTCACATAGTCCCTGTGCTCGAAATAGTAGTGGTAATTGGTATGTACGTCGTAGCTGCCCTTCATGAGTGCGTAGGCGTCTTCCGTCATGACGAGCTCCTCGTCCGTGGGGATGACATAGACCCTTACCTTCGACCCTGGTCCCGTGATGTCGAGTTCGGCGTTCCGGCATTTGGCGAGGGCGTTCTTCTTCTCGTCGACGACGATGCCCAACTCCTCGAGACCGGAAGTGGCCAGCCTGCGGATATCAGGTCCCATCTCGCCCACCCCCGCGGTGAAGATGAGGGCGTCCACGCGGCCGAGGGCCGCATAGTAGGCGCCGATGTATTTCTTGATCCTGTAGCTTTCCATCTGCTGGGCCAGGATGGCGATGGGATCGCCCTTCTCGGCCGCGAGCTCTATGTCGCGGCGGTCGGCCCATTTTCCCGTGATGCCGAGGACTCCCGATTCCTTGTTGAGCTTCTTCTCGACATCGGCGGCGCTCATGCCCGTCCTTCTCATCATGTGGAAGATGATGCCCGGATCTATGTCTCCGGAGCGCGTTCCCATGACGAGGCCTTCGAGGGGAGTGAGTCCCATCGACGTGTCGTATGAGCAGCCGTTCCTCACGGCGTTGATCGAGGCGCCGTTGCCGATATGCGCGATGACGAGATTGGTCTCGAAGGGATCCTTGCCGAGGAGTACGGCGGCGCGCTTGGCGTTGTAGAGGAAGCTCGTCCCGTGGAAACCGTACCGGCGGACCGAATGTTTTTCGTACCATTCCTGGGGGAGGGCGTACATGTAGCTCGACGCGGGCATTGTCTGGTGCCAGGCCGTGTCCATGACGGCGCAGTGGGGCACGTCGGGCAGGACGCCTCGCGCGGCCTCGACGCCCATGAGGTTGGCGGGATTGTGGAGAGGGGCCAGGTCGGTGAGGTCGCGGAAATTGTCGAGGAAATCCTCGTTTATGATGGATGAACGGGCGAAGCTCGAACCGCCGTGCACCATGCGGTGGCCCACGGCCTTGATCATGCCCATGTCGGAAATGACGCCGTACTCGGGATCCACCAGGGTGTTGAGGATGAGCTCTATGGCTACCGTATGGGTCGGACATTCGTGTTCGACGACATAGTCCGGCTTGTTCCGGGCCTTGTGCGTGATGGATGATCCGCCGATGGTGACGCGTTCGACGATGCCGGTGGCAAGGATGTCCTTGCTGTCCCAGTCGTACACCTGGTATTTGACGGAAGAGGATCCGCAGTTCAACGTTAAAATGACCATAGTCTCTCCTGAAGGGTTTTGCCCATACTAGCATCCGGCTCAAATCGCCGCAAGACGACGATTCCGCCGCGGCGGCTATGCAGCCGAGGCGTCGGGAGCTGAAGCCCTAGAGCAGCTGCACCGGATCGATGTCGATTTCCAGGTGGACGCCTGAGCCGGGCTTGTAGCCGGCGAGGAGGGCATGAACGGCGGAATTGAGAGCCTTGAGGCTGGCCGCGCGGAGGAGGACCTGCCAGCGTTGGGATCCGGCGATCATGCCGAGGGCGCACTCGGAGGGGCCGAGCAGCTCGATCCCGGCGGGCAGGACGGTTTCGCCCTTCCGGGCCAGTTCCCTCGCGGTGCCGACGCAGCGATCGCGGTCGCGGGAGCGGACGACGATGCGCGCCATGCGGGCGAAGGGCGGGAAGCCCTGGGCTTTGCGCAGGGCGAGCTCCCATGAGTAGAAGGAGCTCATGTCCAGGGCCGAAGCGAGCCTTATGACCGGATTCTCCGGCCTGAAGGTCTGGATGAATCCCCTCCCGTCGGGATCGTACCGCCCCGCCCTTCCCGCCACCTGGACGATGAGGGAAAAGACGCGCTCGGCCGCGCGGAAGTCGGGCAGGTTGAGGCCGGCGTCCGCGAGCACGACGCCCACGGTCTTCACCCCCGGGAAGTTAAGGCCCTTCGCCACCATCTGCGTGCCGAGAAGGACATCGATCGTGCCGCTCCTGAATTCGTCGAGAGTGGATTCGAGGCTTCCCTTTTTTGAAACACTGTCGGCGTCCAGGCGCCGGATCGTCCAGTCGGGGAACATCTCCGCGACTTCTTCCTCTATGCGCTCCGTGCCGAAGCCCCTCCAGCCCACATCGAGGGAGCCGCATTCGGGGCAGGCGGCGGGAGGCTGAGCCCTGTATCCGCAGTAGTGGCAGACGAGCTGGTTTCTCTCCTTGTGGTAGGTGAGGGAAACCGAACAGTGTTTGCAGGTGAGTTCGGCGCCGCAGGT
>CAZRYP010000365.1:0-2467 GCA_964604295.1 uncultured Treponemataceae bacterium | reverse complement strand
CAGGATGCGATGACCAGGATGAAGCTCAGGTAGGTCATGAGGTCGTGACGGAAGAACAGGGTGCCTATGACGGGGATGCCGGAGAGGCCCGGGAGAGGGAGAAGGTTGAGCCTGGGTCCGTTCATGCCCATGATGGGATTGCCGAGGAAATACGCGAGGTCGCGGCAGAGGAGGGCGAGCACGAAGCCCACGGCCACCTGGGATTGCTTGAGGGTGATGCTCGCGAAGGCCACGACGAGGGCCACGAGGGCGCCTATCGCCGCGCCGGCCAGGAATCCCAGCCCCAGGCTCCCCGTGGCGAGGGATACCGCGAAGCTTCCCATCGCGGTGAGGAGTATCGTGCCGTTCATGGAGAGGTTGATCACTCCCGCCCGCTCGCTTATGGTCTCGCCGATGACGCCGAAGAGAATGGGCGCAGAGGAAGTCAGCACTCCCGCCAGTCCAGAAATCAACGACTCGTTCGTCATCTGTTCCCCCTCTTTTTGCCGAGCAGCATGGTCCTCGCCCCGTTGCCGAGGAGGACGAAGAGGACGAGGAAGCCCTGGATCACTCCGGCGAGGGAGGAATCCAGCCTCAGCACGATGGGCAGTTGGATGGATCCCACGTTGAGCGCCGCGAAGAAGAGGGCTACGGGCGCCGCGAATACCGGACTGTAGTTGACGAGCATCGCCACCATGAGGCCCGTGTAGCCGTAGCCGCTCGAAATGGAGGGGATGAGTCTGTGGTAGACCGAGGTGACCTGCGCCGCGCCCGCGAGGCCGGCGAAGGCGCCGCATATCGCGAAGGAGATCATCATGTGCTGCCAGGTGGGGATGCCCAGGAGATAGGCCGATTTGGGGTTTTTTCCGACCGCCTTGAGCCTGAGGCCGAAATACGTGCCCTTCAGGAGGACGAGGGCGACAGCTATGGCCGCGAGGGCCATGGCCAGGGGTATGGGAGCGAGCCTGGACTGGGGCGAAAGGGTAGGCATCCAAAGACTCGGGTCGAAGGGCAGGGTGCCCGACATGGAGGCTACCCCCGGTCTCTTCCAGGGGCCGAAGATGAGCCATAGATTGAGGGCCGTCGCCACGAAGTTGAGCCCGAGGCCGCCGAAAATCTCGTTCACGCCGCCGAAGGTCTTGAGCGCCCCCGCGAAGAGGGCCCAGAGGATTCCCCCGCAGGCGCCGGCCGCGACGGAGAGCGCGATGACCATCCCCGGATCCATGCCCGAATCCTGGAGGCCGCGCATGGCCCATACGCTGAAGATGGCCCCGAGGGTGATCTGCCCTTCGATGCCGATGTTCCAGAGGCCCACGGTGAATGTGAATAGGAGGCCCGACGTCGCCAGGATCAGGGGCACCCAGGAGACGACGACGTTGGCCGCCACATTCCCGCTGCCCGCCGCTCCCTGGAGTATGTTCCTGTAGGCCAGGAAGGGATCGTTTCCCGTCGCGGCTACCAGGAGGGAAGTGAGGGCGAGCGCGAGTATGACCGATCCGGCCCCGAATGATATCCTCGTCGCCCTGTCGTCACGCATGTACCGCCTCCCCGAAGGCTTCCCAGCCGACTCCGCCTATGAGTTCGCCCAACTTCTGGACGTTGAGAGCCCCGGATTCGATGGGAGGGGACACCTTTCCCGCGAAGAAGACGAGGACCTTGTCGCTGTATTGCAGGATTTCGTCGAGGTCGGAGGATATGAAGAGGATCGCGGTGCCGGCGGCGCATCTCTCCTTGAGTTTTCCCCAGATATAGATCGTGGATTCTATGTCCAGGCCCCTCGTGGGATGCTCCACAAGGATGAGGGACGGGGCCTCGGGAAGGAGGGAGAGGAGGGCCCGCTGCTGGTTCCCGCCGGAGAGGGATTCCACGGGGCTTTCGGGCCGGCCCTTGATGTTGAAGGCCGATATGCGCCCGGCCGAGAGCGTGGCGGCCGCGGCCTTGTCGATGAAGAAGCCGCCTCTCTTTTTCATGAGGGTGTAGTGCTCGGCGAGGGTCAGTCCGGGCACCAGCCCCTTCTCGAGCCTGGCGGCGGGAAGGTAGGCGACGCCCATCTTCCTGCGGTCGTGGTAGGTCTTGCCGTTCATGGGCAACTCTTCCTCGTCCAGGCAGAATCGTCCGCCGGCGGGCTCGACGAGGCCGCAGCCGGCTCCCAGGAAAATATCCTGGCCCGATCCTTCCATGCCCGCCAGGCCGAAGGTCTCGCCCGCCCTGACTTCGGGGTTCGCGTCCCTTATCCTGAGGCGGATGCTGTCGACGCAGCCTGTCTCCACGGTGAGGATCTTCCTGCCGGGTTCGGTCCTCGTCTTGGGCGCGAGGCTCACTTCCCGTCCGAACATCATTCTCACCAGCTCCCCCTTGTCGAAGGGAGCTTCCATGGCGCCGACGAGGGAGCCCTGCCTGAGGACAGCCGCCCTCGAGCAGAGAGTCTCCACGTCCTCGAGCTTGTGGGAGACGAAGAAGATCGTCATTCCCTCGGCGCGGAGCTTCC
>CAZRYP010000364.1:656-2475 GCA_964604295.1 uncultured Treponemataceae bacterium | reverse complement strand
GATGAAAGGATAGTACTGGAGCGTATCGGCCAGGATTATGCCGCCCGCCCCGTATATCGGCGGCAGCTTCAGGCCGATCGAGAGCAGGAGGTTGCGGAGGAAGCCGTTGTTGCCCATCATCGTGATCCAGGAATAGGCGCCGATGAAGGTGGGCGAGAGGAGGGCGAGCACCGAAAGGGTCGTCAGCAGATTCGTGCCTCGGATCCTGTAGCGGGTCGTGAAAAAACCCAGGGGAATGCCAAGGAGGGAGGAAAAGAGTGTGGTGGCAAGGGCGATCACCATCGAATGGCTGAATGCCCTCAGATAATAAGCCCTGGAAAAGAATTCCTTCCAGTTGGAGAGCGACGCCGCTCCGGTCTCCTTATCGACGAAGCTGTACTTGAATACGTCGAAGAGAGGGAAGATGAGGAAGATGGCGACAATCGCGAATCCCACCAGGGTCACAAGCGCCCAGATATCGGCTTTTTTCTTACCGACGCTCATCGCATGCTCCCCCCGCCCAGACGCTGTCCTGACTTCTTGTCGAAGAGGAGGCAGGCATCCGTCGGAACGGCAAATTCAACGGTCTCGCCCGGGTTGGGAATGTCGGCCTTTTTCGGCCGGTGGCGCTCGATGACGATGCTCTGCCCCAGGAGGTCCAACTCCATGCTTGCCACGGTGCCCAGGAAGGAGGTCGCCCTCAGGACGCCCGCGAGACGGTTCGCGCCCGCGTCGCTCGTCGTTTCCACGATATCCTCCGGACGGAAGGCGAGCACCGCGTCGGTGCAGCCCTCGGTGCCCCTGGCGGGAACGGCGAAGGTCACGGCGCCGGCACGCGCGTTCCTCATCCCTCCGGGCAGGCCTTCGCCCAGCGTGACATCCAGCGCGTTGATCTTGCCGACGAAGGTGGCGACGAAAAGGTTGACCGGATCCTTGTAGATATCCCAGGGCACGCCCACCTGCTGGATCTTGCCGAAGTTGACGACGGCGATCCTGTCCGAAATAACCAGGGCTTCCTCCTGGTCGTGGGTGACATAGACGGCCGTGATGCCCAGGGATTTCTGGACGGAGCGGATTTCATCCCTCATTTCCACGCGGAGCTTGGCGTCCAAGTTGGAAAGGGGCTCATCGAAAAGAAGGACGCGGGGCTCGATGGCCATGGCTCTCGCCAGGCCGACTCTCTGCTGCTGTCCTCCCGATAATTTATCGGGAGTCCTGTCCTCGTAACCCGCAAGATGGACGTTCCTCAAGGCCGCTTCCACCTTCGCCTTGATCTCCTTGGCCGGAAGCTTCCGAACCTTGAGACCGTAGGCCACGTTTTCGAAGACTGTCATGTGGGGGAAGACGGCGTAGTTCTGGAACACCATACCGGTGTTGCGCTTGTATGCGGGCAGATCATTGATGAGTTCGTCCCCCAGGAATATGTCCCCCTTGTCCTGGCGGTAAAAGCCGGCGATCGTTCGCAGGAGGGTTGTCTTGCCGCAACCCGAGGGGCCGAGAAGGGTAAAGAATTCCCCCTTCCCGATATCGAGATTTATATCGGATAGCGCGAGCAAATCGCCGAATCTCTTCTCAACGCCCACAATTTTGATCGCTGTCATTGAAAAACTCCCTTGGAACAATTTTAGGGGACACTTCATTATGAGAATAGCCCGGGATCTACGCAAGACTCCCGGGCTATTTCGCTGTTCAGCGGTGAACTACAGACCGAGATCCATGGCTATGTCCACGAACTTTTTGACGAATTCCTTGTTGTTCTTGGCCGCCCACCCGAAATCATAGGGGATGGATTTGATTTCCGAGAGGGGAACCAGACCGGCGGGATTGGCGACATCGGTTC
>CAZRYP010000364.1:0-646 GCA_964604295.1 uncultured Treponemataceae bacterium | reverse complement strand
TGCGAGCCATCCCCTTCACCAGGTATTCCTGGACCGGCTTGGACAAGCACCAGTCGATGAACGTCTTCGCGTTGGCCAGGTTGGGTGCTCCCTTGAGAATGGCCATGCCATCGGGCGCGGCAACCGTGCCGTCCTTGGGATAGACGATAGCCACGGGGCCGCCGCCGGCGAAGTAGCGGAATGCGTTGTCCTCAAGGGTGAGGCCCACCGCCTGCTCTCCGTCGTTCACAAACTTCGGCACGGCGCCCGAGGAGGTGGAGATCACCATGTTCTTCATGATCCCCTTGTAAATGTCCCAGCCCTTGTCGCCGTAGATGGCGATGACGTTGGCCAGCTGCATGTAGGAGGAACCCGACTTGTCGGCGCGCGCCGAGGATATGAGTTTCTTGAAGCGGGGTTCGGTGAGATCGGTCCACTTGGTGGGATACTGCTCAGGCTTCAGCATCTTCGTGTTGACGACGAAGACGTTCATGATGCCGGTGTAGGGCAGCCAGTTCGTCCCGACTTTATAGACCGACGCGATTTTGTCCCAATCCTTGGGCGTATAGGCCTGGAGAATCTGGTTTTCGGTTTCGAGCTGTTCGCCGCCGATGGACCAGATGACGTCGGCCTGGGGATTGCCGGCTTCCGCCTTCGCTCTCTTGAT
>CAZRYP010000363.1:0-2498 GCA_964604295.1 uncultured Treponemataceae bacterium | reverse complement strand
ATTTCTTCGTCGCCGCGTTGTTGCGGAGCCCCAGTTCCTCCATCGCGTAGAGGATGCGCCTGTGGACGGGCTTGAGCCCGTCGCGGACGTCGGGAAGGGCCCGCGCGACGATGACCGACATCGCGTAGGTGAGATAGTCGGTCTTGACCTCGTCCTCTATGGAGACGGATATCAGTTTGCCGGTTTCTGCCATTTGCTCGCTTTCCTACACATCGAGGTTGGAGACTGCAAGGGCGTTTTCCTCGATGAACTGCCGCCTTGGTTCAACTTGTTCGCCCATGAGGGTGGTGAACATCTCTTCAGCCAGCACCGCGTCTTCCATGGTTATCCTGATCATGCTTCTCCGGTCCGGATCCATGGTCGTCTCCCAGAGCTGTTCGGGATTCATCTCGCCCAGGCCCTTGTAGCGCTGGATGGCTATCTTGGAGGGATCCTTGCCGACGATGCCCGCCAGTATCCTGTCCTTTTCGCCGTCGTCGTAGGCATAGCGGAGTTCCTTGTCCCAGGTGATCTTGTAGAGGGGCGGCATCGCTATGTAGACATAGCCGTTCGAGAGAAGGTCCGTCATGTAGCGATAGAAGAAGGTGAGGAGAAGGGTGCGGATATGGGAGCCGTCCACGTCGGCATCGGCCATGATGATGATCTTGTGGTACCTGAGCTTCGACACGTCGAATTCCGGCCCCAGGCTCGCGCCCAGGCTGGCGATGATGGGCTGGAGCTTGTCGTTGCCTATGATCTTGTCGATTCGGGTTTTCTCGACGTTGAGCATCTTGCCCCAGAGGGGAAGGATGGCCTGGTGGACCCTGTTCCTGCCCATCTTGGCCGAGCCGCCCGCCGAATCGCCCTCCACGATGAAGATCTCGCACTTGGCCGGATCTTTTTCCTGGCAGTCGGCCAGCTTGCCCGGCAGGCTCGCCGAATCGAGGAGATTCTTGCGCCTGGTGAGGTCCCTCGCCTGCCTGGCCGCGATGCGCGCCCTGGCCGCGAGCATGGACTTCTCGAGGATCGCGTTGATGACGTCGGGGTACTTCTGGAAGAAGAGGTCGAGCTGGTCGGCGCAGTAGCCGTCGACGATGCCCCTCACCTCGGTGTTGCCGAGCTTGCCCTTCGTCTGGCCCTCGAACTGGGGCTCCATCACCTTGACGGAGAGGACGGCAGTAAGGCCTTCCTTGACGTCGTCGGCCGAGAGGGTTTCGTCCAGTTTCTTGACGTACTTCGATTTCTTGAAGAAGTCGTTGATGGTGCGCGAGAGGGCCGACCTGAACCCTATGAGGTGGGTTCCGCCCTCCCTGGTGTTGATGCCGTTGACATAGGAAAAGAGGGACTCGTTGAAGCTGTCGTTGTACTGGAGGCCTACTTCCACCTCCACATCGTCGCGGGATCCGTGGAAGTAGATCACTTCCTTGTGGAGGACGGCCTTGTTCTTGTTGAGGTATTCGACGAACTGGGCCAGGCCTCCCTCGAACTTGAACTCGACGCTCTTGGGAGCCGTCAGCCTTTCGTCGATGAGGATGATGCGGACGCCCTTGTTGAGGAAGGCCAGCTCGCGCAGGCGGTTCGACAGGACGTCGAAGCTGTAGACCATCTCCTCGAAGATCGTGGGGTCGGCCTGGAAGCGCACGGTCGTGCCGCGCTTGTCCGAGGCGCCGATCCTGCGGACGGGAGCGGCCGGGATGCCCCTCTCGTAGCGCTGGAAATGCTCCTCGCCGTCCACGTGCACATTGACGTCCATCCAGGTGGAAAGGGCGTTGACGACGGAGACGCCGACGCCGTGGAGACCGCCGGAAACCTTGTAGTTCTTCTTGTCGAACTTGCCGCCGGCGTGGAGGCGGGTCATCACCAGTTCGAGGGCGGAGATGCCTTCGGTGGGATGGATGCCCACGGGGATGCCGCGGCCGTTGTCCTCGACCCTGACGATGTCGTTGCGCTCGAGGACGACGACGATGTCCGTGCAGTAGCCGGCCAGGGCTTCGTCTATCGAGTTGTCCACGACCTCGTAGACAAGGTGATGGAGGCCCTCGATGCCCGTGGATCCGATATACATCCCCGGACGCTTCCGTACCGCCTCGAGACCCTTGAGAACCTGAATGCTATTCGCTGAGTACGTTGAATCCATACCTATCCTGGATGGAAAAGATTGTTGTCGCGCGCGGGGGGATTCCGCCTGTTGCCGCAGGCAAAAACCGAAGGCCCTTAACAGCCTGATTATATCGGCCGCGGCGAAAATAGTAAAGCGTTCGGGGCTTGGGAAACGCGAAACCCGGCCTTTGCTCAGTTACTTGTGCACAAGTTGTGGATAACTCGTGCGAAAGATGTGCGTTTCGGGACTTTTCGGCGTTTTTGCGCGGCACGAGGGCGCGGCCAGGCGGTGAAATAAACCGCCTGATTCGGTCTGGAAATCGTTAATTTCTTAATATATATGGCTTTATATGTATTTTTATTCCTGTTTGCTATACGTGAGAGCCTTTTTTTTCGCGTTTTCACCCTCTTTCCCTCTT
>CAZRYP010000362.1:0-2514 GCA_964604295.1 uncultured Treponemataceae bacterium | reverse complement strand
CTCGGAGGAAGAATGAGCGCCAGCCGTCTCGAACCCAAGATCACGATAGACATGACGCCCCTCATCGACGTCATACTCCAGCTCATCATCTTCTTCATGATCACCACGACTTTCAGGGCCGCTCCCGGCATCTCCCTGGACCTTCCCGGATCGAGGACGGCCCAGACCGTTTCCTCCTCCGCCCTGCATGTCGTCGTCATGTCGGAAAATGAGATCTACGTCGAGAAGACGCGAACGACCCTGGACGGGCTCGCCGGAACGCTCAAGCAGCGCATCTCCGGCTCCGATACCGAACAGGTGAGGGCCGTCCTCGAGGGGAGGGCGGGGGCTTCATATCAGCTCATAGTATCCGTGCTCGACGCTTTCCGGACGAACGGTATAGAAAACGTGGGCCTCATCACGAGGAAGGAGAAGGTGGTTCGATGAAGTTCCCATCGAGCTATGCCGGAAAGGAAGAGAGGAAGCGCAAGCTCGTCTCGGCCGGCATAACCTTCGGACTCTACGCCATCAGCCTGGCAGTGGGGATTGTGCTGGGCATCCTCAACCCCAGCGAACAGCTGTATTCCAATACGACCGTCATTCTCAACCTGCAGGGACCGGAAACTCCCCAATTGGGCCTCGGCTCGGTGAACCCATCCGAAAAGGGCGAAGAGAAGCCCGAGCCGGAAGCGCCCGCGCCGGCGAAGACATCGGTAGAGAGCGCGAAAACGGAAGCTGCCCCCAAGGCGAAAAGCGAGACCAGGCCGGTTGAGAAGACTTCGCCGGCGCTGGCGCCCTCGGTTCCTCCGCCCGCGAAGACGGCCTCGACTCTTCCGCCCGACATCCTGCCCGCCGAAGCCCCCACGCAGGGCTCGCCTTCCTCAGCGCCCGCGGAGACAGCTCCCGTCGAACCCTGGGTTCCGGGTCAGCGAGGTCCCGGTTCCCGCGTCAGTTCCAACAATTCCTCGGTCCAGGTACCGGGTCAGGGAGAAGTGCCCTGGTCGAAGGGGAATTCCGTCGTCATCCGCAAGGCCGAAAAGGGCAATTCCGTGGAAACCACCCTCGGCGGAGCCCAGGGCACGGTGGGACACAACATATATTCGCCGGTCTACTACAGTTTCGCCCTTCCCCGGGTGGTGCCGGCGGCTATCTACAACGCCATACCCAACCTCGTGCAGCCTCCGAACACTATCATCTACACAGCCCAGGCGAGGAAAAAAGCCTTCGCGAACTACTATGAATTCGACGGATCGGCCTACAGATTGAAGACCGAGGTGCCCCTCGACCAGAGGGAGCCGCTGTGGCAGATATTGGAAGATGCGGGCTACGACGCGGCCGCCGCGGACTACAAGCAGGGCAAGAACCTTATGCCCGTGGTCATCGGTTTCACCGTCACCCGCGACAACCAGCTCAAGGGCGTCGAGATTCTCCAGTCGTCGGGCGACGCGGAGATGGACAAGTCGGTGCTCTATGGATTCAAGAGAGCCGCGTTCTGGAACAAGACCGGCGAGACAGTGCCCGGCCGATTCACGTATCGATTCTAGAAAGGTTGAAATACTCGGCGTAAAGTTTCGCCCTGAAAAACGCCTCGACCACGTCGGGCGCGAACTGCCTGCCGCTTTCGGCCCTGATCTCGTCCAGCACAGCTTCGAGGGGCAGGGCTTTCCTGTAGGGACGTGACTGGGCCATCGCGTCGAAAGTATCGGCCAGGCTGATGATGCGGGCCAGGGGATCGATCATCTCGCCCGAAACCCCGTCGGGATAGCCCGTCCCGTCCCACCTCTCGTGGTGATGTCTGACGCCGTTGATCGCGGGGGCGAAGAATTCCACGATCGACAATATCTGCGCGCCTATGAGTGGGTGCATCTTTATGACTTCGACTTCCTCGGGATCGAGCGGACCCACCTTGTTGAGGATGCGCTCCGGTATCCCGATCTTGCCGATATCGTGAAGGAGGGCCGCGAACTCGAGGGGTTCGATCTGGTCCTCGGGCAGCCTCAGCTCCCGCGCGAGCCTGACCGCGAGGCTCCGGACGCGTTCGCAGTGCCCCTGGGTGTACTGATCCTTCGCCTCTATGGTTTCGGCCAGGGCCTGGACGGTCTGCATGTTGGCGACTTTCAGCTTCTGGTAGGTTTCGTTGAGTTCCATCGTCCTCGACTGCATGGTGCGCTCGAGCGAAAGCCTGTATTCCTCGTTCTTCTTGTCCTGCTCGAATTTTTCCCTGACGATATCCCGATAGCGGACAGCCTTGCCGATCGTGTCCGAAATATGTTCCAGCCTGCTGGGCTTCACCAGATAATCGAAGGCGCCGTTCTTCATGGCCTCCAGGCCGGTGGCGAGATCGTTGTAGGCTGTGAGCATGATGACGGGAGTGAAGGGCAGGAGCTCCCTGATCTTGGGAAGGGCTTCCTTGCCCGAAAGCACGGGCATCCTTATGTCGAGGAGGATGCAATCCGGATCTATGGTTCCCGAAGCCAGGATGTCGAGACCTTCCTGACCGTTGGTGGCCAATCGTATGGAGAAGCCCTGTGTCTC
>CAZRYP010000361.1:0-2519 GCA_964604295.1 uncultured Treponemataceae bacterium | reverse complement strand
ACAACTTCTCGTAATCTTCTCGCTCGTGGTGATCGCGACCGTCCTGAAGGTCCATCTGGGGCTGGCGGCCGCCGCGGGCGGCATAATCCTCGCGCTATGGAGCGGACTGGAAATCCCGGCGATACTGGGCGTCGTAATGGGGGAGATTTTCAAGGCCGATACCCTCCTCCTGCTGGCTCTCATGGCTGGGATCCTGGCTTTTGCCTCGGCCATGAAAAAATCCGGCGCGATGGAGACCTTCGCCAAGGCAGTTGGAGAAATAGCCCCTTCCAAGCGTATAGCCATGGCGATCGCTCCCCTGCTCATCGGTACATTGCCTATGCCCGGAGGGGCTGTCCTCTCGGCCCCCCTGGTCGAAGCGATGGATTCCGACCATGAGCATTCATCGGGGACCCTCTCCGCGGCGAATTACTGGTTCAGGCATACGCT
Source organism: uncultured Treponemataceae bacterium (assembly GCA_964604295.1). GTDB lineage: Bacteria > Spirochaetota > Spirochaetia > Treponematales > Rectinemataceae > CAZRYP01. The sequence continues at coordinate 2,090 of CAZRYP010000361.1, read as the reverse complement.
TGAGCTGACCTGGCCCCTCTACCCCGCCTTCCTCATCACGACATCCTTGAGCGGAGTGTCGGTAATGAGGCTGATGACGCTCAACGCCTATGTGGTTCCCGTGCTATTCACCCTGGGACTCATCTTCATCCTGCCGCCGTCCAGGAATAAAACCGGGCTCCCCGTGAAGCCGCGTAAAAACGCATCCTTCCCCAGGAGGCTTGGAAGCTTCATTGCCGGAGTGGCGCCCCTGGCTCTCGTGATCGGTACCTATGTGTGCTTCGACCTGGCCTGGAAAACAGTCTCGCCGTCGACCGGCCTGCCCGATTCCACGAATTATCTTATCGAACGTTACCTTCCGATATTCCTGGGCCTGATAGCGGGCAGCCTCTTCATCGGCCTGGGAGCGGGCGGATTCAAGTCCTTCCAAGGGAGCCTGAGCATCGCGACCGTGAAACTCATCGCGATGGTCCTAGGGACCAGGATATTCTCGGTTCCCATAGGCGCCGCCGGCCTGGCTGCGGATGCGGCGACGGAACTCTCCCTGGCTGGGATACCGCCTGTCGCCGCCGTCGCGATCATACCCTTGATTGCCGGCCTCGTGACGGGCGTGGGTTATGGTTATGTGGGACTGGCCTTCCCCATCGCCCTGGGCCTCGTGCCCGAAGGCGGCGCATTTCCGCGCGAGGCCGGAGTGGTGCTTGCCTGCGCCTTCGGATATGCCGGCATGATGCTCTCGCCCTTCCATGTCTGCATGGTGGTGAGCGCGGCACATTTCAAGACAGGACTGCCTGCCACAATCCGACGCTTCGCCCTTCCGCTCGCGATTTTCATGGTGATCGCCGTCATCTACACCGCCGTGCTGGCCTCGCTGCTCGCCTGACTGAGCGATTCAAGGCCTGCGAGGGAGGGGGATGAAGACGCTCGTTCGCCTCTTGTATTCCCTGTATGCCGGATCCGACCCGTATTTCGCGTCCGCGCTTTTCTCCAGGAGGGGGATGCCGCTCACGAAGAGGAGAAGCAGGGTTATGAAGAGCGGGCCGAGGGCGGAAAGATACAGCAGGCCGCTCAGCGCGGGCAGCGTGTAGACGAAGAGAGCCCACCAGAGTAAGGCTTCACCGAAATAATTCGGATGGCGCGACCAGGCCCACAGGCCGCTCGACATGAAGCCCCGTGCCCCCGACCGCTTGAAGGCGGATTTCTGCGCGTCGGCTGCCGCTTCGACGGCGAATCCCGCGATCCAGAGCGCGACCCCCGTATACTCGAATAGACCAGGATGCATAGCTCCGCCCGGGGAAGCCACCGAAGCCGCTGCGGGGAGGAGAATGACGGCGACGGCGATCGCCTGAAGCAGCCAGAAGCGGGCGAATTTCAGGGGCGCTTCCCTTATGCCGTCGAAGCGGTGATCCACCTTGGTCTTCATGATACGCGCGAACAGATAGGCGCCCAGTCTGACCGCCCATATTGCCGTGAGAAAGGCGGGCAGGAGACGGATAAGGGGCAGATCGAGATTGAGAAGGATCAGCGCGACGGAAACCAGGGCGAAGGACAGGCTGTAGGAAAGGTCGGTGACGATATCGGTTTTCCGTGCCGCGGCGTAGGCGAAGAACAGGGCGTTGACGGCGAAGGAAGCCGCGAACGCGATCAGGAAAGGATTCATGGGACCTCCCTGCGAGCAGTACCTCAAAAGTACAACGCGGCTCGGCAGGAGGCAACACGACGGGTCCGGCGAGGCGGGATACATTCGGGATCCCCCCCCGCGGGGTCGCTCTTGTGCCGCGATTTCGCAGGGTGTATCCTGCCCGGAAGGAAAAGGCGGAGTCATGAAAGCGTGTATCGTAGGCATGGGTGCCATCGGAGGCACGATAGGTTTTGGTCTCGCGAAGGCGGGGTGCCATGTATCGGGCATCGCGAGGGGCGCGACGCTCGAGGCCCTTCGCGCGAAAGGCCTCCGCTTCACTGATGGAAGTCCCGTCGAAGCCCTGCCCTTCGAGGCCTCCGAAAATCCCGCCGCGCTGGGAAGGCAGGACCTCGTCGTGCTCGCCGTCAAGGCGCCTGCCCTGGCGGCCGCGGCCGGGAGCGTCGCGCCCCTCATCGGCCCCGACACCATC
>CAZRYP010000360.1:0-2542 GCA_964604295.1 uncultured Treponemataceae bacterium | reverse complement strand
TTCCTCGACTCGGGCGCCGCTTCGTCCCCGCCGTTCAGCGAGGCTTCGAGCCTCTCCACGCGGGCGAGGAGATCGCGTACGGAACGGCCGATGACATCGGGCAGGCTCGCGTGATCCAGGTCGGGAGAATCCCCCATATGGTGGGGATGGGCCTTCCTCACCACCTGCCCCGGTATCCCCACGACGACGGAGTTCTCGGGCACGGAGCGTACGACGACCGCGTTGGCGCCTACCCTGCTGTCCGCTCCAACCCTTATATCTCCCAGTATCTTGGCGCCCGCGCCGACAGTCACCCTGTCCCCCAGTTCCGGATGGCGCTTCCCCTTCCTGAGCGAGGTGCCCCCGAGGGTCACGCCGTGGTACAGGGTCACATCGTCCCCTATCACCGCGGTTTCCCCGATGACCACGCCCATGCCGTGGTCTATGAAGAATCGCCTGCCTATCGCGGCACCCGGATGGATTTCGATGCCGGTGAAGAATCTCGACAGCTGGGAGAGGACCCTCGCGGAAATCCTGGCGCCGTGTCGCCACAGGAAATGGGCCGCCCTGTGAGTCCAGATCGCATGGACGCCCGCGTAGGCCAGGACGATTTCCACGCGCGAACGGGCGGCGGGATCCCGCTGGCGGACGGCCGCGATATCCTCGCCCATGAGCGCCCGGAAGCCCGGAAGCCGATCCTTCCCTCCCTGATCATCGGCTCCGGCCGATACGGGCTTTCCCTCTTTCATCGCCCCTCCTTGCCGCGAAACGGCGCGCGCGGAGGCGGCGCCCCGGAATCCGGGATCAGGTCCCGGCCCGGGTCCTGATCCTGGAAGAGCGGGGTGGAGAGATAACGCTCCCCGCAGGAGGCCACGATGACGACTATCATCTTGCCGGCGTTTTCGAGCCTGTCAGCGAGCTGCAGGGCTGCCCAGACCGTGGCTCCGGAGGAAATGCCGACGAGGATCCCTTCCTTCCTGGCCACGGCCCTGGCCGTGGCCAGGGCATCCTTGTCCGACACGCGGATGATCTCGTCGTAGATGGCGGTATTGAGAACCGAGGGAATGAAGCCGGCTCCTATGCCCTGGATACCGTGCTTCCCCCTGGGACCGCCGGAGAGAACCGGCGAGCCGGCCGGCTCCACGGCCACGACCCTGACCGAAGGCTTGCGGGCTTTCAGAACTTCGCCCGTGCCGGTTATGGTTCCTCCCGTTCCCACGCCCGCCACGAAGATATCCACCTGACCATCCGTGTCGTCCAGGATCTCCAGGGCAGTGCCTTGCCTGTGCGCCTCGGGGTTGGCGGGATTGTCGAACTGCATGGGCATGTAATGGTCATCGGGACCCGCCTCGGCGATCTCCCTCGCTCGGGCTATGGCGCCGCCCATGCCCTCCCCTCCCGGAGTGAGGACTATCTCCGCCCCGTATCCTTTCAGCAGGAGCCTGCGCTCCACCGACATCGTCTCCGGCATCGTGAGGATGCAGCGGTAGCCTCGCGCCGCGGCGAGCATCGCGAGCGCTATGCCCGTATTGCCGCTCGTTGGTTCGACTATGGTCATCCCCTTCCTCAGCTTCCCCGCCTTCTCCGCCGACAGGATCATGGAAAGGGCGATCCTGTCCTTCACGCTCTGGCCGGGATTGCGGTACTCCAGCTTGAGAATTATCCTCGCGGCCATGCCTTCGTTCAGGACACGCATCTCGACGAGGGGAGTATTGCCGATAAGGTCCGCTATGCTGGATGCTATCTTCATCGTCTTTCTCCTTGCAATTCGTCAAATATAAAAAAAAGCCACCCTTTCGGGTGGCCTTGGCTCATCTCAAGGTCTGCCGGAAAGGGAGGCTATTTTTGTTCGAGACAGGCGATGCCGGGCAGGATCTTGCCTTCGAGGTACTCCAGGCTGGCGCCGCCACCCGTGGATACATGGCTCATTTTGGATGCGAGGCCGAATTTGTTGACCGCCGCCACCGAATCCCCCCCGCCGACCACAGTGAGGGCTCCCCTGCCCGTGGCTGCGGCTACCATCTTGGCGACTTCCTCGGTTCCCTTCGCGAAGGCGGCGAATTCGAAGACTCCGACAGGTCCGTTCCAGAGGATGCTCTTCGCCGTGGAAAGGAGTTCCCCATAGAGGGCGAGGGTTTTGGGACCCACGTCGAGTCCCATGAGCTCCCCGGGGATTTCCGCGCCGTCGACGAGGATGGGAAGGGCATCGGGCGAGAAGGATGAGGCGCAGAGATGGTCCACGGGAAGTACTATCCTCACGCCGGCCTTCCCGGCTTCGTCGAGAAGGGACTTGTCGGTATCCAGGTAGTCGTCCTCGACCAGGCTTTTGCCGATCCCGACGCCTTTCTGCTTCAGGAAGGTATAGGCCATGCCTCCGCCGATGATGAGGGCTCCGGCCGTCTTCAGGAGGCTCTGGAGCACGGCGATCTTCGAGGAGACCTTGGCTCCGCCGATGATGGCGACCATGGGCTTGGGAGGATCCTTCAGCATGGGTTCGAGATGCGCCACTTCCTTTTCCATGAGGAAGCCGCCCACGCTCACCGCGCTGAACTTGGAAACCGTC
>CAZRYP010000359.1:0-2552 GCA_964604295.1 uncultured Treponemataceae bacterium | reverse complement strand
TGCCGCTCGCGCGCGCGGCCGGTTTCGGGGCCGCCCAATCGCGGAACCCGGAATTTTCGAGGATGACGTGATGTTCAGTCGTGCGGTGCGCGATATGGGAGATCAGGAGATCGGCCGCGCGCTTGCCCATGAGGCGATAGTTGAGCTCGTACTTGAGGAAATTCGGCTCCGGCATGGTGAAAAGCGGGGAAACGGTGTGAATTTTCGTGGCCGCCGGACTGTAAAATGTTTTGAGCGCGTCCCGTATGGTGTCCGCGAATCCAAAGTTCGAGACGAAGGCCCCCTCGGGGCAGTCCTGATCGAAGAGCTGCATCGCGTTCTGGGTCCGCCTGAACTGATCGGTCTGCATGTGATTGACGCTGATGCCTTTCTCGCCGTCGAGGACGGCCATGAAAGCGGCGTGAAAATCCCTCTCGTTCGAGAATCCGAGGTTGTCGGTAACGAGGGCGAGCGATTTCATGCCCTGGCGCAGCGCGAACTCGGCCATGGCCTTCCCGCTTTTCCCGTAATCGAAGCCGATATAATTGCAGGGTTCATTCTGGTCCCGCTCGATGTAGAGGGTGGAGGAATCGTCGAAGCCTGCCCTGCGATAATCGGCGATCATCCCGCTCGAAGCGGGAAAGGCGACTATGCCCCTGGCCATGCCCGAACGGGCCTGGGTGATCATCCTGCGCTCGGTTTCGGGATCGTCGTTGGAGAGATAGAGAAGCGTGGAGTAGCCCTTGCTCTTGGAAAAGGAGGTGAAGCTGCGGTAGAAATCGACATATTGCCTGAAACGGATATTGGGAAGGATGACGGCGAATATCCTGCTGTTGCCCTGTCGGAGCAGTTTCGCGCGCTCGTTGATCGCGTAGCCCAAGGCGGAAGCGGCTGCCTCCACCAGGCGGATCTTTTCGCTCGAGACGTTGCCCTTGCCGTTGATGACATTCGAGACGGTCCCCTGGGAAACGCCCGCCTTCTTGGCTATGTCCTTTATCGTGGCCATGGATCGCTCCGGATCTTGATCGTTCTGCCCAATTATACCCTATATCATGGGTTTTCGATGAATAGATTGGCTAAAAATCATCCATAACCATCAGAAAGCCCTCACGGCGCGCACCCTGTAGCTGGAATACTTGTAATAGTTGTCCCATATGTTCTCGCTGAAGTGTTGCATTACCGCATCTTCATCGCTGAACTCGGAGGAACTCCAGTAGTGTTCATTGACTGAAAAACCGCCCATCCCTGCCAGCCTCAGGTTTTTGTACATCCAATAAAGTTCATTCTGCGATGGCAGGAACCAGTCGTCGTAGAGCATGCCCCCCGTAGTCACCGCGTGATCGGCGCAGATTTTCGCGGCCACCGTGCCGTCGCCAGGAAGATAGAGGTCTGAAAACGCGTAGTAATCGACGAGTGAATCATGGAAGCTCACAATGTTGGCTGTATTGGCTTCGCCTGAACCGATGCCCGTTCCCCAGGCCGGAGGGCTTATCACGTACCTGAAGGCGCCCCACTGCGAGGAAGGATCTTCGTCCTCGCCATGATTTCCGTCGCCGTCGGTGTCATACCATCCGAACGGAGCCGCCTCCAGATACCGCCATCCATCGCTGTACGTTCCTTTATTGTAGAATACCAGCCCTCCCGCGGGTCCGGTTTCCCCTAGTTCATGGAATCGTACCGTGATGGTCACTTCATCGATGAAGTTCCCGTCATCCGTGACGGCGGAAATATCCGCGGTATCGCCGGCCGAAGCTCCGGCATTCACCGACACGAGTCCATTCTCATCCACTGTCGCCACGCTTGTGTTGCCGGAGGTCCAGGCGACCCTCCGGTTCAGCGCGTCCGAAGGGGCTATGGCCGCGCTGAGCGCGGCGGTTCCGCCCGTGACGACAGTCTGGCTGCCTTCAGGTATGCTCATCCCGGTGACTCGTATCGGATCCCATCTCGCGTACAGGGTGAGATCGGAAGCTCCCATGGTGATTTCCGATCGGTCCGCATGGGAGAGGGCGCCTCCGGGAGAGAGGGCCCATCCGCAGAAAGAGTACCCGGCATTGCCGAATCCGTTCGCCCGCAGGAGAATGGTGCCGCCGAACGCGACGACTTGGTCGGCCATGACGCCTGTCCCTGTGTTCGCGTCAAAGCTGATGGTGTAGCCATTCTCGATCCATTTCGCGTGGAGCGTATGGTTTTCCGCGACGGAGAGCTCCGTGGCCGAGGTGATTTGAGCGCCTTCCCCGCCGGGCAATGTCCACCAGCCTCCAAAGGCGTGCCCGATCCTGGCTGTGGTCGCCAACTCCCCATAGGCTTCACCATTCGTCACCGTCGTGGCCGCCGGAACGGGAGCCGATCCCCCCTGGGCGTCGAAGGTCACTTGAACAGGCATTTCCTGAGGCGCGTGCAACCCGGAAGGGCAGGACATCAGAAGGAAGGTGAAAAGGACAAGAAGGATGACGCGCGACCCGATGCGTGCCGGGATCTTCATGGATTTCAATGCAGCCCCTTCAGAGAATGTCCTGCACTGGCGTTGTACAGCGTGTGGTATAAAGCAGCAAGCAATAAAGCAGTCTAAAACC
>CAZRYP010000358.1:0-2556 GCA_964604295.1 uncultured Treponemataceae bacterium | reverse complement strand
CTGAAGAGTTTCCTGTAGGACTCGAAGGTGAAGTCCCTCGGCCAATACGTGACCGTGGAGCTGTACAGTTCGCCCGGGGATTTGACCGAGGTGACGAAGGTCCAGTAGAAGGGGAAAAGGAGAAAGGCCAGGATGCCGAGGAGAAGGAGGGAAAGGAGAGCCGATTTGTGGCTCCCCGCGAATCCCTTTTTCATGCCTTGCCCTCCTGGTTCCGGAAAATGTTGCGGAGGTAGAGCACGGCCACCGCGGCGAGGAGGAGGGCGAGCATGATGGACATGGTCGCCGCGTAGCTCAGGTTGAGGGAGTTGCCCTTGTTGAAAATGTAGACGCTCAGTGTCTGGGTCGTGTAGGCGGGGCCGCCCTCGGTGAGGTTGAAGATGACGTCCACCGAGTTCGCGACCCAGATGATCCTGAGGAGGGTGGTCACGTAGATCACGCTCCGGAGGGAGGGAATCGTCACGAGGAAGAATTTCTGCACGCCGTTCGCCCCGTCGACGTCGGCCGCGTCGTAGAGCTCGTCGGGTATGCCCTGGAGGCCCGCGAGGAGCATGAGGGCGAAGAAGGGAATGCCCTGCCAGATGATGGTGAGGATCACGGCGGGAAAGGCCGTGGCTTCCCGGGCCAGGAAGGGAATCTTGTCCTGGATGAGGCCCAGCCTGAGGAGGATGTCGTTGAGCACCCCGTAGTTGCCGTCGAATATCCAGCGCCACATGAGGCCGATGAGGACGCCGGGCGTCACCCAGGGGATGAGGCTCAGGGAGCGCACGAAACCCCGGCCCGCGAACTTCCTGTTGAGGAGGAGGGCCAGGATGAAGCCGAACACGAACTGGAGGCCGACCCCCGCCCCGACCCATACGATGGTCCGCGTGAGCGATTGCAGGAAGAGGGGGTCGCCGAAGATCGCGATGTAGTTCTTGATGCCGACGAAGCCGTTGCGGCTGGGCCGCGTGAGGTCGTAGCTGCGGAAGCTCATGGATATCGCCTCGACGACGGGCACGAAGACGACCGTCATCACGACGAGGAGGGCCGGGGCGAGGAGAAGATAGGGCCAGATATTGGTCTTCCGCTGGATCACGTGAGAATTCCCCTTGAGGCGGGATGGGGGCGGTTCCGGAATCATTTCAATTCCGGGGCAGCCCCCGCCCCATGCCTGTTATCTGTAGAGTCCCGCCTGGAGCTGCTTCATGGCCTCGGCGGCCGTGACCTTGCCCAGGAGAGCCGCCGCGACGGTGTTCGGCCACACGTTGTTGATCCACTCGGTGGTGGTGTCGAGAATGGGGAGGATCCTTCATGAACCTGTTGTTCTGGAAGAAGGGCAGCTGCTTGACCGACCTGGAAACGGGAACGTTGCCGGTCACTGTGCACCAGGTTTCCTGGCCCTTGCCCGTCGCCAGGTATGCGAGCCACTCGAAGGCCGCTTCCTTGTCCTTGGCCGACTTCAGCATGACGTTCTCGGTGTCGCCCATGGACGTCCATTTGCCCACGTCGCCGGGGAAGGGGAAGGCGCCCACGTCGTCGCCGAAGGTCTCGATCATGCCAGCCGCGGAGCCGATGTGGTGGACAGTCATGGCCGTCTTTCCCGACTTGAAGTTGGCGATGATCTCGTTGAAGCCGTCCATCGGGGCGGTGGGGGGAGCATAGCCCTTCTTGAAGAGGTCGACGTAGTCCTGCATGCCCTGGACGGCCTGCGGGGTGGTCATGTCGGCGAAATTTCCGCCGCGCGCCCAGATGAAGGAGCCCCAGGGCTCCTGTCCGCCCTTGGCGCCGCGCATGCCGAAGCCGTAGACGTCGGTCTTGCCGTCGCCGTTGGTGTCCTGGGTGAGCTTGCGGCAGGCCTCGAGGAACTCGGCGTAATTCTTCGGTACCGAGATGCCGACTTTCTTGAACATGGAAGGCCTGTAGTAGAGGTAGAGGACCTGGGTGTTCCAGGGCATCACGTAGACGCTCTTGGTGCCGCTCGCTCCCCTCATCGTGTCGTAGAGGCTGGCTTCGATCTGGTCCCTGTCCTTCCAGCCGGCCAGGTAGCCGTCGAGGTTGGCAAGAAGGCCCGAGGCCGTGAAGAGGGGCGTCGAGGTCAGCTTGAAGGACGAGGTGTCGGGTCCGCCCCCGCCCATGACGGCCCTGAACAGGGTCTGGCTGTAGCCGCCGCCGTCCCAGGGATATTCCTGGGCCACGACGGTGATGTTCTTGCCGTTCGTGGCGTTGAAGTCGGCCGCCATCTGCTGCATCGTGGTGGAGTACTTGGGATTGTCGGCCCAGTACCAGTGCGTGACGGTGACAGGTTTGTCCGCGGCCGAGACCGCGAACGTGAAGAGCATCGCGAGTGCGAGTGCCGCCATTGCTACTCTTTTCATTTTTCCGAACCTCCTTGGAAATTTGAATCCGACAAATGCGAAACAACCGAACTCTTTGGGGGGGCGCTTTCGGGCAGGCGCCGCTGCCAGGCTTCTTCCATATGGACCTGCATGGCCGCCGCCGCGCCTTCCGGATCCTGGGCGAGGATGCAGTGGACTATCCTGTCATGCTCGGCGAAGGTGCGCCCGAACCTGTCGGGAT
>CAZRYP010000357.1:0-2562 GCA_964604295.1 uncultured Treponemataceae bacterium | reverse complement strand
GGGCGACACCGTGGTCGTGCCCGACATGCACTGGCCCAATTACCGGCTCATCGTCGAAGAAAGAAAGATGGCCGCCGGCCTCACTTTCCCGATTTTCTCAGGAAACGGCTACAATATCGAAGGCCTGGCGGCCCGCCTCAGGGAAGCGGGCGCCCGCAGGGGCAAAGCCATCTGCATCCTGAATTTCCCCAACAACCCCACGGGCTATTCGCTCACACTCAAGGAAGCCGATGAAGTCGTCGCCGTGCTGACAGCCATAGCCGACGAGGGCACCGACATCCTCGTCATAGCCGACGATGCCTATTTCGGCCTCCAATACGAGGAAGGGCTTCTCCGCGAATCCCTCTTCGCCCGCCTCGTGGACGCCCAAGAGAACATCCTCGCGGTGAAGGCGGACGGACCGACCAAGGAAGACTATGTGTGGGGCTTCAGGGTCGGCTTCGTGAGCTTCGGCGGGAAGGGGCTCGACGAGAGCCGGCAGGATGCCCTCGTCAAGAAACTCATGGGGATCATCAGATCCTCGGTTTCGAGTTCGAGCGGTCTCGCGCAGCAGCTCCTCCTCAAAGCCCTCCTGTATCCCGGCTACGAAGAGCAGAAAGCCCGCTACAGGAAAATCCTGGAGGGCAGGTACAAGGCGATGAAATCCTATCTTGCCGCCCGAAGCCTGCCTGCCTCGCTTGTCGCCCTTCCGTTCAATTCGGGATATTTCATGAGCTTCGAGTGCAGGGGCATTTCCGCCGAGAGGCTGAGGCTGGATCTCCTCGAAAAGATGGGGATAGGCACCATTTCCATGCAGGACAAGTACCTGAGGGTGGCCTTCTCGAGCGTCGAGGAGGAACAGGTGGTCCCGCTTCTGGACGCGATCTCTTCGGCCGCCGCCGCGCTTTCCCGCTAAGCCGCCTCAATTCCCCCGGGGAAGGAGAATATCCACGAGGACCAGGCTGTGGTCCGAAGTCGGAATCTTCCCCGGCCCCGGCGAAGGCTTGAGCACTTCCACCCTCTCCCTGTCCATGCCGAGGGCGAGCGCGGGTGAGAGAAGGATATGGTCGAGTATGCTCGAGTACCTGGAATCGGCGAAGGTCGGCTCGTCCGGGCGATACCGGTAATTGGCGGCGAGAAAGTCGTTCCCCGGGTCCTCGTCCCCCGCGAGCCGCAGGGCACTCATCGTCGAGGCTTCCCCTTCGAGATCCGTATCATTGGCGGTGTTGAAATCGCCGGCGAGGACTATGGCCCTGGACGAGAGGGTTTCGCCGTAGACCGCGGCGAGATGCCTTCCGAGCGCCTCGGCCTGGGAGCGTCTCGCGGTTTCGGATTTTTTGTCCCCCATCGCCTTGAAATGGAATCCGTAGATATCGACCTCGGCCGCTCCGGAATCCACCGAGGCGAAGATGCCGGGTCTGGGCCATGCATCCCCTTCGGCTGGATCGAGCACTGGTCCGTAGTCCGCGATCCTGTAGCGCGAGAATATGGCGAGGTCGTCCTCCCCCCTGGCGTTGACGACGGCCACGAAGGGCATGGACCAGCCTTCCCTGGCCAGGGACACCGAGAGAAGCGCTATGTCCCCGCCCTTGCCTTCGTCGGACTGTATTTCCTCGAGGACGATGACGTCGGCGCTCGAAGCCTTGATCGTCCTGGCGACATAGTCGTGAAGGGGGATGCGTGTCTTCGAGGCGGGCTCGTAGGCCGCGCAGTCTCTGACATTCCATGTGGCCACGCGGAGAGTTGTGCCCGACCCGGCTTCCTGGGCTTTGGAGTCGGCGGCTTTCGGCGCGGGGGGTCGCGGTGAAGCGGGGAGGGCGGACGGGCTCTGCGGGCTAGCCTGTTCCTCAGCGTGGAGGAGGACATTGCCCGGCCTGCCCGAAATCGGGGCGACCGCCAGAAAGGCCACCGCCCCTATCGTGAGGACACTGAGGATTGCCGCCGCGAGGGGGCGGAACCGGCGGCCCTTCACTCCAGTATGTATGATTGTAGCGGCGGGAAACCGTTGAAATATACGGATGAATAGCTCTGCGTGTAGGCGCCCGTCGTGAGGATGTAGACCCTGTCCCCGATTCTCGCCGTTTCAGGCATCATATACGTGGTCTTCTCGTAGAGAATGTCCATGGAGTCGCATGTCGGCCCGGCCAGGATCACGTCGACCGCCGTGCCTTCACCTTCGAAATAGATGGGATACTTGATGGCCTCGTCCAGGGTTTCTATAAGACCCCCGAACTTGCCTATGTCGAGGAACACCCAGGGATACCTTTCATGCACCGACTTTTTCGCGATGTTGATTATCTCGGAGACGATGACGCCGGCGTCGCCGGCCATCGAGCGTCCGGGTTCGATGATGATCTCCTCGGGCCAATCGTTCTTGAAACAGTTGTCCAGGAAGCGCTTGATGTCGTCGGCGTACTGGCCGAGGGTATCGTTCGGTTCGATGTAGTTCGCCGGGAAGCCGCCGCCCATGTTGATCATCTTGAGGTTGACCTTGAGATCGTCGCGCGCCCAGGCGAAGAGCTGGGATACCGTGGTGAGGGCGCTCGACCACTGGCCTACGTCGCGCTGCTGGCTGCCTGGATG
>CAZRYP010000356.1:0-2570 GCA_964604295.1 uncultured Treponemataceae bacterium | reverse complement strand
GGCCGCCGGAAAGTCCTCGGCGAAGGCCAGGAGGAGAAGGATGGCGGCCGCGAAGGAGGCGGCCAGCGTGATGAGGAGCCCGGCGAGTCCACCCTCGCTTCTCCGAAGCCGCGCGTTGTTAGGCATGGGCCGCCTCCGCGCTCTCGTCCGCCAGGCCGAGCATGTACTCGCCCAGCTTTTCCCTGGTCAGGCTGCCGTCGTTCGACAGGTCGCAGACTACCCTGCCGCGGTACATGACCGAGACCCTGTCGGAAAGTTCGAATATCTCGTCGAGGTTGGAGGAGAGGAGGAGGATGCCGGAGCCCGCGTCCCTCGCCTCGAGGATTTTTTCATAGACGAATTCCGTGGAGTTGATGTCCAGGCCCCAGGTCGGCTCCGAGAAGACCAGGATGGGAGGGAGGGGGGAGGAGAGCTCGCGGGCCAGGATGACCTTTTGGATGTTGCCTCCCGATAATTCGCCCGCGAGCTGTTCGGCCGAACCCTTGATGGAGAACCGCCCGATCGCTCCCCGCGTCGCCTCGAGGGAAGCCGCGGCGTCGAGGAAGCCGCGCGGGAAATAGGCGCGCCTGTCTAGGGCGATGAAGTTCTCGGCCATGGAAAGCCGGATATTGGCGCCCCGCCTGATCCTGTCCGCGGGCACATAGCCGAGACCCCTCCCCGAGCGGGCGGGGAGGCGGCGCCGGGGAAGGGGAGAGCCCTTCAGGAGTATCCTCCCCGAATTCGGCTTCCTGAAGCCGCCCAGGACATCCTCCAGCTCGCCGACCCCGTTGCCCGACACTGCGCAGACTCCCAGCACCTCGCCGGGACAGACGCGCAGGCTCACCCTGTCGAGGGATCGCGCTCCCCCCGCCCCGGAAGAAAGGCAGACTTCCTCCAGCTCCAGGACCGGTTCGGGGCGGTAGGCGAGCGAGGGAGTCCTCGTGAAGTCGGGACAGCTGTCGCTCCCCATGATGAGGCAGGAAAGCCCGTATTCGTCTATATCGGCCGTCCTGAAGCTGTCCACCGTGCGGCCCGAGCGCATCACGGTGACGGAATCCGAAATCTCCTTCACTTCCTTCACCTTGTGCGTGATCAGGATGATCGTGTGCCCCGAGGCCCGCAGGGATCGGAGCGTGGAGAAAAGAGCCTTCACTTCCTGCTCGGTGAGGACGGACGTAGGTTCGTCCAGGATGAGGAACCGCGCTTCCCTGTGGAGAAGCTTGACGATCTCCAGCTGCTGGCGCTCGCCGACCGTCAGGCCGGCCGCCCGCCGGGAGGGATCGAGGGAAAAGCCGTGGCGTTCCATCGTCGATCGCACCGAACGTTCTGCGCCGCGCGCGTCGTAGAAGAGGCCGCCCTTCCTTGGCTCGGCGCCGAGAACCACGTTTTCGGCCACCGTGAAGTCGTCCACGACCATGAAATGCTGGTGCACCATGCCGATGCCCAGCCTGCCCGAGTCCATGGGATTCGCGATCCGGACTTCGGCCCCATCGAGGAGGATCCTGCCGGAATCCTGCTTCTCGAGGCCGTATAGTATCTTCATCAGCGTGGATTTCCCCGCGCCGTTCTCGCCGACGAGGGCATGGATCTCCCCCGCGCCCACGCGCAGCCAGGCCTTTTCATTGGCCAGGGTATCGCCCTCGGCGTAGTACTTCGTGATGCCTTCCATCGTCAAAGCGTCCATCGGCTCTCATTCCTCCACAGCGAGTTCAAGAAGGCCGTCCGCGACGCGTGGGCGTTCGGCGGACGGCCTTCCTTTTGACTCTTATGCAAAATATCGCGACTTCAGGCTTTCCTCAGAGGGTCGGAACCTTGAACTGCATCTTTCCGGACTTGATCTGCGCGATCACGGCGTCCACCTTGGTCCGCACCGCCGCCGGCACGCCCTCCAGATAGGAAGGATGCTTGCCCAGGAATTCGATGTAGCCGTCCTGCATCCCGACGACCTCGGCGCTGCCGAAGGGCAGCTTGCCTTCGACCGCCAGCTTGAGTTTCGCATAGGTGAGCTCGGCCTGGTAGAGTACCGTGCAACCGAGAATGGTCTTCGGCGCGCGGGAGAATTCGTCTCCGTCGAAGAAGACGATATACTTGCCGGCGTCCTGGGCCGTCTTCAGGACGCCCTGGCTGGCCGAGCCGCAGATGGGGAGGATGACGTCCACGCCCGAGGCTATCATGCTCTTCGCCAGTTCGGCGGCCTTCGTTGCGTCGAACCAGTTGCCCACGACGCGCATGTCCAGCTGGAAGGCCGGATCGGCCGCTTTCAGTCCCTGTTCGAAACCGGGGGCGATAATCTTGTCCATCACGGGGTAATGCTGGCCGATGACCAGGCCCACCTTCTTGTCGGGGTTGGCGCCGGGCAGGGCGCTCAGGGAAACGAGTCCGGCCAGGTAGCCTGTCACATAACCCTGTTCGAGCTGGTTGTAGAGGACAGTATAAAGGTTGGGATTGCCCGCCAGCTGTCCGTCCACGCAGATGAATTTCTGCTTGGGGAAGGCGGGGGAAATCTTGTTGATGAGATCGGGCAGGGAAGGGTTGGAAGTGACCAGGAAGTCGTATTCGCCCGTGGCGACGAGACTGGTGAGTTTTTCCTC
>CAZRYP010000355.1:0-2574 GCA_964604295.1 uncultured Treponemataceae bacterium | reverse complement strand
CCCGACGGGCAGGGATTCGAACTGGGTGGAGATCGTCAGCTTTGATTAAAGCGCGAATATTGCCTATTCTCAAAATTTAGTATATCAACATTGTGCCACTTTAAAGAAAACATTCAATCAGCCCACGGCGAAAGCAGTAAGTCTGGTTGATTCGACATTAGGCAAAAAATAAAGCTGCTAACATGATTTGGACGAAGAAGGAGTTTTTCGTACCCACTTTTTGAGTAAAGTTCATAAAGGTGCGTCTAACATGACAGAGTGGCTCATCGCCAATTTTAGTTTTTTGGGAAATCTTGCGTCAATTCTAGGCATAATTCTTGGTGTCCCGTCCGTCGTTATAGCTCTTGTTCAGTTGCATCGAACTAAACGAGCGGCAGTTGCGGCTGGTGAATCTGCAAAAGAAGCGGTGCAACGCATCAGTAATGTCGTGGCAGTCTCTTCTATAGAGCAGATATGTAGTCGATCTCGGGACCTTCAACATTTGATTCGAGGGCGAGATTTAACGGCCTCGGCAACAGCAGCTTTTGAACTTAGAGAAGCCTTATCAAAATTTTGCAGGTCTAATGCTGCACTGCAGCTACAGGATGAGTCTGGCTGGCAAGACATGCTTGAAACTGTAAGCGCTATAGAGGATACATTGGAGGGTGCTGCAGCCATAAATAAGATAGATGCGATGCGTAACAAAGAACTACTACAGGTAATACCCCGACTTCATTCGACGCTCAGCATGTTATCCACCGTCGCGAGCGAGAAATCAGGAGGAATCAATGCCTATCCCATCAGAATACCGTGAAATATGTGAGATGTTGGTCACTGCGACAAAAGATGGTCGCATAGCTTGGATAGAGAAAGATGGATTTTTTATAGTACGACTTCCGGACTATAGCCTTGAGATGTGGAGTGGAACGGACGAAAATGAGACCGCCTTCGTCGCAATAGGCCTGAGAGATCCCAAAGAACGTCGATTTTTCGATAATTGGTTCGTCGCAGATGGTGACGCGGATTTTGACATGATGCAAGCACTTGCCAGCACCGTTCGGCGACAAACAGGGCAGATTCCGCAAAAACTCGATAGCCTTCGAAGGCAGCTGATGAATGGGGGAAAGATAGGTTTAGACGAGGACGACTTATTAAATTCTCCATTGTCACTTAGTAATCTTGCAGAATATACAAATACTAAATTTCGGGGATTAAAAGCATCGCTAAAACTTCAAACTAAACTCCTTCATGATATTGAAATGTCTAATTATCCAACTTTACGTCATATTGATAATGCAGTCAACCGAGCCATGCCCGCACTCGAAGCTTATAAACAAGAATCACCTAACATGTTTGTGTCAGGGACAGATTATATAACTAAAGCACTTGGGTTTGTAGATACCAACTTTCGTGCAGTGCATGGATTTAGCTCTGAAACGATAACGGCTTTTGCTAAATATGGCAGCCTAGTTCGGGTAGCGTAATGGTTTGGAGTTTACGCTCTTTCGATCTGTATTCTACAACTCTGCCAACTGTCCAAGGCTGAGCAGTTGTAGGTGGAGACAATAACTGGAACATTTCATTTTTTCTGCCATCTCGCTTGTGCAGTATTGGTTGAAAGCTGCTACACAAACGCTGTCTCTCAAAATAATGACTTCAATAAATTAAGCGGTAAGATATAAAATGATGAAAGCCTGTTGATAAGGACATCAGCTACCAACAAAACCACAAGAATATGAACACGCCATCAATTTCGCGATCTGTGCTTTTTTTTATGGCTTACCAGCGTTGTCTGATTGTAAAGTAACCCAATCAACTTTCCCAGGAGGATCAAAAATGAAGGTCGTTGCATTTAACGGGAGCCCCCGAAGGGACGGTAATACCACCATCCTGATCAAGCGTGTTTTCAGCGAACTCGAAAAACAGGGCATTGAAACCGAATTGGTGCAGCTTGCGGACAAGGCGATCCATGGCTGCATCGCCTGTGAAAAGTGTGGTGAAAACAAGGATAAGCGGTGTGCCGTCAAAAATGACGCCGCCAACGAGTATATCGAAAAGATGCTCGGCGCAGATGGGATCATCCTAGGCTCGCCTGTCTATTTTCAGGATGTCACTTCCGAGATGAAGGCCCTCATCGATCGTACCGGCTATGTATCCAGGGCCAACGGCAGGATGTTTAAAAAAAAGGTCGGCGCTTGTGTGGTTGCCGTGCGTCGATCAGGTGCGATTCACTCGCTCGACACCATGGGCCATTTCTTTCTGAGCGGCGAGATGGTCATCGTCGGCAGGGCGATTGGTGTCGGCAGGGCAAAAGGAGAAGTGGAGAAGGACGCCGAGGGTATGGAACTCGTGAAATCGCTCGGGCAGAGGATGGCCTGGGTGCTCGGAAAACTGCACGGGTAGAGGATCTTTGGAAAAGACGGGAAAATTCTATAGCGTTGCGCAGCGGGTGACGCAGCGAAGGGAAAGTTCCCTCGCCCGATGGCAGCTCACGAAGTGGTTGGGGGCAATCTCTTCCTGCACCGGCGTCATTTCCCGGCAGACGGCCTGGGCATAACTGCACCGGGGATGGAAATAACAACCCGGCGGGGGATT
>CAZRYP010000354.1:0-2577 GCA_964604295.1 uncultured Treponemataceae bacterium | reverse complement strand
GTCCTCGTCCCCAAGCCCGGATATCCCCTCTTCGATCACCTCGCCTCGCTGGAATCGGTGAAGACCCTGGGTTACAAGCTGGAATATAATCACCCACAGGGCTGGAGCATAGACCTCGACTCGATCCGTTCCCTCCTCGAAGCGCCGGGAGCCGGGAAGGCGAGGGCTCTGGTGCTGATCAACCCCAACAATCCCACCGGCTCCTACGTACACCGGAACGAGCTGGAATCCATAGCCGAGCTATGCCGGCGTCATTCCCTGGCCCTCATCTCGGATGAAGTCTTCCATGGCTACTTCCTGGAACCGAGGGAGAACAGGGTTTCCCTCCTGGGCAGGGATGACTTCCTCTGCTTCGTGCTGGACGGTCTTTCGAAGAGGCTCTGCCTGCCCCAGATGAAACTGGGTTGGATCCATGTTTCGGGACCCGAGCCCGAGGCCGCAGGGGCCATGGCCGCCCTCGAGCTCATTTCGGACACCTATCTTTCGGCGGGAACCCCTATCATGAACGGAGTCGGCGCCCTCCTGGCGGGAGAGAGCGATATCCTTCAGGCCGTGCGCGAACGCATGAAGGCCGTGCTCGGCGAGTACAGGGAAGCGCTGTGCGCCGACGGCTCGCCCCACAGGATCCTCGCCTGCGAAGGCGGGTGGACGGCCCTCGTCCAGAGTCCGCGCCTCGCCGGGGAGGAGGAGCTGGCCCGCGGGCTTCTCAGGGAGCAAGGCCTCTACGTGCATCCGGGCTTTTTCTTCGACATGGAGAGGGAAGCCTATTTCGCCTTCAGTCTCATCCTGCGTCCAGAGGAGGCCAGATCGGCCGCCCTTCGGTACAAAGCATATTTCGATAAGATTCTCAAGGAAAACGGATAAGGAGAGCATCATGGCAGCAAAGGTCATAGACGGGAAGGAAATCGCGAAGGAAATCAGGGAAGAAATCAAGGCCAGGGTCAAGGGACTCGCGGCCAGGGGCGTCGTGCCCGGTCTGGGGGTTATCCTCGTGGGCGAGGATCCGGCTTCGGTTTCCTACGTCACCGCAAAAGAAAGGGCTTGCGAGGAAGCGGGCATATCCAGCTTCGAGAGGCGCCTCCCGGCATCCGCCACCGAAGAGGAACTCCTGGAGATCGTCAGGGCCTACAATCTCGACTCGAGGATCCACGGCATACTCGTCCAGCTTCCCCTTCCCGGCCATATCAACGAAAAGGCCGTCATCGCCGCCATTTCCCCCGAGAAGGATGTCGACGGATTCACGCCGATCAACATAGGCAGGATGCTTCTCGAGGAACCCTGCTACCTGCCCTGCACGCCCAACGGGGTCATCGAACTGATCAAGCGCAGCGGCATCCAGACCAGGGGAGCGAGCGCGGTCATCGTCGGCAGGTCCAATATCGTGGGGAAGCCCCTCATGAACCTCCTCATCAGGAAATCCATCAACGCCACGGTGACGCTCTGCCATACCGGGACGAAAGACCTGGCTTCGTATTGTAAAGACGCCGATATTCTTATAGCATGTGCCGGAAAAGCCGGACTGGTGCGGGGCGACATGATCAAGCCGGGCGCTTGCGTCATCGATGTCGGGGTGAACAGGGTGGAAGATCCTAGCGCGCCCAGGGGATACAGGCTGAAGGGCGATGTCGATTACGAATCCGCGGCCAAGGTGGCGGGCTGGATCACGCCCGTGCCGGGCGGGGTCGGGCCCATGACGATCACCATGCTTCTGCTGAACACGGTGGAAGCGGCGTCGCGTCTCGTGAACTAGGGCCGGAAGGCCGGAATCACATTCGGAGGACCAAGGAATTATGGTCGATGTTCAATCCATGAAGGATGAGCGGCGCGTCCCGATCCAGAAAGTGGGGGTGAAGGGCGTACGATACCCCATCACCCTCAAGGACAAGGCTGCCCAGGTGCAGCACACCACCGCCGTCGTCAATCTCTACGCCGACCTCCCCCACGATTTCAAGGGCACCCATATGAGCCGGTTCATCGAGGTGTTCGAGGAATACCGCTTCGACCTCTCGATGCCCAATTTTCTCAGGATGCTCGACAAGATCCGCGTCGAACTGGAAGTGGAGACGGCTTATTCGGACCTGCACTTTCCCTATTTCATCCAGAAGACCGCCCCGGTTTCCGGCCAGACTTCCATCATGAGCTACGAATGTTCCTACGAGGGCAGGGTGTCCGGCGAGGGGCACTCCTTCCTCGTCGGCGTATCCGTTCCCGTTCAGACGGTCTGTCCCTGCTCGAAGGCCATCTCCAGCCAGGGGGCGCACAACCAGCGCGGACTCGTCACGCTGAAAGTGGCGCTGGGCCCTTTTTTCTGGATCGAGGACATGATCGCGATGGTCGAGGAATCGGCCTCGAGCGACCTCTATACCCTGCTCAAGCGCGAGGACGAGAAATTTGTCACCGAGCGGTCCTACGATCGTCCCAGGTTTGTCGAAGACCTCGTGCGTGAAGTATATTTGCGCGTGGATGCCCTGGGGAAATTCCCAAAATTCTCGGTGGAAGCGGAGAACTTCGAAAGCATCCACAATCATTCAGCCTATGCCTTCGTCGAAAGAGCATGACAAGGAGCAGCCATGTCCG
>CAZRYP010000353.1:0-2648 GCA_964604295.1 uncultured Treponemataceae bacterium | reverse complement strand
TGCACTTTGGATGTCATCTCTCCGTAGCTCGTGGTAAATTCCGGCCTCTCCGACTTGTGGAGCTCGCCTATGACGAGCTTCCCCTCCAGCTTTTCGGGAGGAAGCGCGGCCGCGGCCTTGATGTTCACCGTTCTGTCCTTGATCCAGTTGAGGACTTCGACCGGTCCGCCTATCTTGTTCTTCCGGCCGAAATAGGTGGGACACTGGGTCAGGGCTTCGACCACGGAAAACCCCTTGTTCATGAGGGCTTTCTCGATGAGGTCGGTGAGCATGGTGACATGGTAGCTTGTCGCCCGGGCGACATAGGTGGCGCCGGCAGCCTTGGCCAGCTCGCAGACATCGAATTCGTATTCCACGTTGCCGTAGGGGGCCGTGGTTCCCAGCATGCCGTGGGGCGTCGTGGGCGAATACTGGCCCGAGGTCATGCCGTAGATCGAGTTGTTCATGATGATGGTCGTGATGTCGATGTTCCGCCGGGCCGCGTGGATGAAGTGATTGCCGCCTATGGCCGTGCAATCGCCGTCGCCGGTCATGACGATGACCTTGAGGTTGGGATTCGCATGCTTTACCCCCGTCGCGAAGGCCAGGGCCCTGCCGTGAGTGGTGTGGAGGGTGTCGAAGTCGAGATAGCCGACGGCGCGGCTCGAGCAGCCGATGCCCGAGACCAGTACTATGTTGTTCTTGTTGAGTCCGAGCTTGTCTATAGCCCGCACGAGGGCTCCCGTGACGGTCCCGTGGCCGCAGCCCGGGCACCAGATATGGGGGAGCCTTTCCCTGCGGAAATAATCCAGTAGTTCAGCCATCAGAAAGCCTCCTTGAGGGCTGTGTACACTTCATCCGGGTGGAAGAGATCGCCGTTCACCTTGCCGAGCTTGACCACATCGGCCTTGCCGTGGATCACGCGCTCCACTTCCAGTGCGAGCTGTCCCAGGTTCATCTCGGGAACTATGATCTTCTTCGCCGTGGAGGTCAGCCTGCGCAGGGCTTCATCGGGGAAGGGCCATATGGTCTTGAGCCTGAGCATCCCCGCCTTCATGCCTTCCCTGCGGGCGCGGCGCACCGCCGAGAGGGCCGCCATGGCCGAGGATCCGAAGGAGACGACGGCGACCTCGCAGTCTTCCAGGTTTTCGGTGAAATAATCCTCGAATTCGGCCAGGTTCTTCTCCAGCTTGCGGTCGAGCCTTCGCAGGAGAGCGTCGGCCACCGAAGCCTTGCCCGAGGGAGCGCCCGATTCGTCATGGAAAAGACCTGTGCAATGCCAGCGGAATCCCTTGCCGAAGGGAGCCATGAGGGGAACTCCTCCGTCCGGATCCGCGGCGTAAGGCTTGTAGCCCGCCGGCGATTCAGGGATGGCCCTTTGGGGCATCCTGTAGGACCGGGGATCGGGGAGGACGACCTTCTCCCTCATGTGACTTATCACTTCGTCGGCCAGGACTATCACGGGAACCCTGTATTTTTCCGAAAGCGCGAAGGCCTTGAAAGTGAGTTCGAAGCATTCCTTGACATTGCCGGGAGCGAGGGCGATGATCGAGTGGTCGCCATGGGTGCCCCAGCGGGCCTGCATCACGTCGCCCTGGGCAGGGCTCGTGGGCATGCCCGTGGAAGGCCCCATGCGCTGGACATTGATGATGACGAGGGGAATTTCGCAAAGACAGGCATAACCGATGGATTCCTGCATCAGGGAGAAACCCGGGCCCGAGGTCGCCGTCATCACCTTCCGTCCCACGAGGGAAGCGCCGATGCAGGCGGCGATCGAGCCGATCTCGTCTTCCATCTGTATGAATTTGCCGCCCAGCTTGGGTAATTCCTCGGCGCACATCTCGGCGATCTCGGTCGACGGAGTGATGGGATAGCCCGCGAAGAACTGGAGGCCGGCAGCCAGGGCTCCCATCGTGCAGGCTTCGTTCCCCTGCATGAGTTTTACGGTATCAGCCATGGTGAGCCTCCGGAGGCAGGGAGAAATCGTAGTTCGTGGAATCCGCCGAGGAAACGGGTTCGTCTTCTATCGGCTTCACTTCGATCGCGAAGTCGGGACACCGGAATTCGCACATATGGCACCCTATGCAGATCTCGGGCCTTTCCGGAAACACCTTGCCGTTCTTCAGGACGAGAAGCTGCTTGGGACAGAAAGCTACGCAGATGCCGCAGCCTTTGCAGTATTTTTCGCGAATGATGTGGAAGTAGCCTTTTTTTTGTTCAGCCATACCTTGCTCACCGTTCTGGTGCGCCGCTTCCTGCCTGTACGGGCAGGAATTGAAATCCTACCTATCGCTGGCGACATGGAAAAATTGCAGGGAAAGTATGCTCGAGGCGTGGATAGGAATGCGGCATATGGCCCATTCTATCCGCTAAACGGGATTTTGTCAAAACGAATTGCCCCGATCGACCTACTTTCCGAAAAGTCGGCCAGGGATGTATACTTGCCGCGCCATAGCCCAGTAAAAATATTTTCGGAGGATCCATATGAACAAAAAGCTCAAGATCAGGGATCTGACCTTGCGTGACGGACAGCAGTCCCAGTTCGCGACCAGGATGAATCAGGCTCAGGTCGACAAGGTGCTGCCCGATTATCGCGACGCGCATTTCTATGCCATGGAGGTATGGGGCGGCGCGGTTCCCGATTCGGTGATGCGGTATCTCAACGAAAG
>CAZRYP010000352.1:0-2656 GCA_964604295.1 uncultured Treponemataceae bacterium | reverse complement strand
AAGGCCGAGGTCCACGCGGTCAGGGACGCGGACTTCGAGATCCAGCCGGGGGAGCTCGTCACCCTCCTGGGGCCTTCGGGCTGCGGCAAGACGACCACCCTGCGCATGATCGGAGGATTCGAACTCCCCACGAAGGGCAAGATCCTCATCGGGGGAAACGATGTCACCTACCTGCCGCCCAACGGCCGCGAAACGGCGACAGTCTTCCAGTCCTACGGGCTCTTCCCCCATTTCAACGTCGAAGAGAACGTGGCCTACGGACTCAAGATCAGGAAGCGGCCGGCTTCGGAAATCCAGGAGAGGGTGGGCAAGGCTCTCGACCTGGTTGGACTCGCCGAACTGGCGAAGCGCTCACCGGGAAGGCTCTCAGGCGGCCAGCAGCAGCGCGTCGCCCTGGCGAGGTGCCTCGTCGTCGAGCCCCAGGTCCTCCTGCTCGACGAGCCCCTCTCCAACCTGGACGCCCTCCTGCGCGAGCAGATGCGCGTGGAGATACGGAAGATCCAGAAAAAGCTGGGCATCACCGCCATCTACGTGACCCACGACAGGATCGAGGCCATGAGCCTCTCGGACAGGGTCATCGTCATGAAACAGGGGCTGATCAGGCAGATCGGCTCGCCCAGCGAGATCTACGAAAAACCCAATTCGGTCTTCGTGGCCGGTTTCGTCGGCAAGGTGGCCTTTTTCCCCGTGACGCTGGAAACAGTCGAGGCCGACGGCTCCTGCCTATGCTCCCTGGCAGGGAGGAAGGTGAAGGCCGGACACAAGGCTGAAGGCGTGGAGGCGGGCTCGAAGGCGGTGATCATGGCCAGGCCCGAGTCGCTCCGCCTCCTCGAGCCGGGCCAGGGACTGGCCGAAGGCACCGTCTCGGCGAGAGTCTATCTCGGCTCGAGCGTGGAGGTTTTCGTGAAGACCCACTACGGGGAAATACTCGTCCAGGTCGACGATCCCTCGGGGAAACGGATCGCGGGCGAGGGGGAGGCTGTATCGGTGGGCTTCAACGAGTCCCTGGTGCGGGTGCTTCCCGAGGCCGCCGACTAGTCGGTCTCGCGCTAGTCGGTTTCGCGCCAGCGGAGCGCGAAGGCCTCCACCGCGTCCAAGGCCAGGTAGAGCGCAAGCCCCAGGAGGGAGAGGGCGATGATGGCGGCGTACATATCGGGATAGTCCACCCTGGACCAGGAATCCATGATATACCAGCCCAGCCCGTCCATCGAGGCGAAGGTTTCGGACAGGAAGAGCACGGCGATGGCCGTTCCCAGGCTGATTCTCAGCGAGGACAGGAGAGAGGGCATCGTGGCGGGCAGGATGGCGTGGCGCAGTATCCCGGCCTTCCCCAGCCCCAGCGAGCGTACCGTATCGATGAGGGAAGAGGGGATGGCCCTCGCCGAATCCCTCGCCCCCACGAAAAGCTGACCGAAAACGACAAGCCCCATGAGCGCGACCTTGGATGCGTCGCCCAGGCCGAAGAACAGCATCAGGATGGGCAGGAAGGCCACCTTGGGCAGGGGGTGGAGAAGATAGACGAGGGGAGAGGCCAGGGCATCGGCCGTCCTCATCCTTCCCGAGAGGAGGCCCAGAGCCCAGGCGGGCGGTCCCGCCAGGGCCAGGGCGAGGATAATGCGCCTCAGGGACGCGCCCACGTGGATCGGAAGGGTCCCGTCGGCCATTTTCGCCAGAAAATTGCCGGCGGCCACGGAAGGCATGGGCAGGAAGGGCTTTTTCAGGAGCGCGGCCAGGGCCGCCCAGACCAAGGCTATGAAGGAGGCGGCCAGGGCGATCTTACCCGCCCGGGCGAAAAAGGATGCCGCGCGATGGGAGGCGGGAACCGCGCCACTCCCTTCCCGGCCGGTCCAGCCCGCGGCCGATTCGTCCGGGGAGCCGGCCGCACCTCGGGCGGCCAACCAAGGTGCGGCCTCTAGGGGAGTTGCCGCCCGGGGAGCATCCTCCGGGGCGGGACCGGAAAAAAGCCTGCGCAGGGCGGCTATGTTCGAAAAATAATGATCGCTCTCCCTGTATTCCCCGGGTTGTACATTGCGGGAGGCCCCGGACCGGGCCTTGCCCGAACGCGCGTCGCGCACGGCAGACTCCAGGCCTTTTCTCCGTCCGGTGTCGAAGCGGACCGAAAGAGTGGAGGGATTCTTCCCTTCCAGTATGTAGACCGTGTCGGCCAGGTAGGCCGCCTCCTCGATGGAATGGGTGACGATGATCACCGTCGTCCCATGCCTTCGCTGCGTTTCGAGGAGGGTTTCCTGAAGGTTTTCCCTGCTGAGGGCGTCGAGGCTGGAGAAAGGCTCGTCCAGGAGAAGAAGATCGCTTTCGGCGGCCAGGGCGCGGGCGACCGCGACGCGCTGCCTCATGCCGCCGGAGAGCCGCGCCGGGTAGAGCCTGGCGAAAGGACCGAGTTCCAGTTCGGCGAGGATGGAATCGACCTTGGACTTGCGAAGGGCGGCGGGAACCCCGCGGGCTCTCAAGCCCAGTTCGGCGTTGGCCTGGACGGAGGCCCAGGGAAGGAGGCCGAAATCCTGGAAGATGATGGAAGTCCCTTCCCTGACGAGACAGCGGGAATCACCGTCCACCGATACCCTGCCGGAGGTCGGCGCAGAAAGCCCCGCGATGACGCGCAGGAGGCTCGTCTTGCCGCAGCCCGAGCGGCCGACTA
>CAZRYP010000351.1:0-2657 GCA_964604295.1 uncultured Treponemataceae bacterium | reverse complement strand
AGAACTCCCCGGGCGGGAAAAGCGAACTCGCCCAGCGCCTGGCCTCCCAGCTCCAAGGCGAAAATCGGTCCCAGGAGGGAGAGATCGGCAAGGGGGCAGCGTCTCCAGGGAATTATGTCCACGGCCCCCATCGAGGAGCGCTCCGCTCTGGGATGCCGGGGGTCGGCGCAGGCGGGAGAAAGGAGGACTTCCTCGAAACCGAGGGCTTCGGCCGTCCTCATGATGGTGCCGACGTTGAAGGGCGAGCGTATGTCCTCGAGATAGACCCTGAAGCCAGGGATGAAGGAGCGCGCTGCCTCCCCGCCGTCCTGGAGGCTTCCGGGGAGGGGATGGTACTCGTGGAGATCCCAGTCGGCGGGAGCCTGGCCCGAGAGCCTCATGAGAACATGACGAAAATCGTTGACCGCGCGGAGCGCGAGGGACGGATCGGCCGAAGCCGGGAGGGCATCGGCGCAGAGCCGCGCCGCCTCGGCCAGTTCCGGACCCGATTCGCTCGCCTGGGCCAGGAACCTCGCCATCTCCAGGGCATAGGAGATCAGGACCGAAGCGGCTTCCGGGTCGCCGCCATCCCCGCTTGCGATTCCTGCTAGCCTGAGTTCCACCCGCTCGAGGAGTACGGCGCATTTCCTCGTTCTCCCGACTCCGTGAAGCTTGGAAAGCTGCCTCACCTGCATCATGGGATGCTCACTCGCCGGAGAGGCCGCCGGCTGACCCTTCCTCCTCGGCCGGGGCGCCACTCCGCCCTGCGACGAGGACGGCGAATTCGCCCTTCTCCGGTATCGGCAGGCCAACCCCGCCCGAGAGGCGGGCGGCGAGCTCGGTGGCGCTGCCGACGACTACCTGTTCGTGGATCTTGGTGAGCTCCCTGCCTATGCAGACCTGTCGTTCAGGGGCGATTCCGGCTATGTCGGCCATGAGCTTGGCTATCCTGAAGGGGGATTCGTAGAGCATGAAGGCCTCCTCCCTTCCGAGGAGGGCGGAGAGGCGCGCGCGGCGCCGGGATGCCTTGGGGCTGGGAAAGCCGTCGAAGAGGAGGCCCCGACCCCCGAAGCCCGACACGCTCACGAGCGTGGCGAAGGCCGAGGGGCCGGGGATGGGGATGACGACATGGCCGGCCGCGCGCGCCGAACGGACGAGGACCGCTCCGGGATCCGAAAGTCCTGGCGTTCCCGCATCCGTGCAGTAGGCAACCTTCTTCCCCGCGTCGAGGAGGGATACTATCCTCGCGGAAGCCCTGGCCTCGTCGTTCGCATGACAGGAGATCAGCGGCTTGGCGATGGAGAAATGCGTGAGAAGCTTGAGGGTATGGCGCGTATCTTCGCAGGCAATGGTATCGGCGTTCTTCAGCGCCTCGAGGGCTCGGAGCGTGATATCCCCCAGATTTCCGATCGGCGTTCCCACGACGTACAATTCACCCATGCTTCGCTTCTCCTCGGGTCGGTTACCGGCATTGTACAGGAGGGGGCGTAGGAGAGGAAGCCGGACCGGCTCCCAAGCTCGACAAAGCCGGCGAATGCGGGTATTTTATAGGCATGACGCAAGGCAGCACGAAAAAACAGATATTCCTCATATTCTTCATGTTCCTCTTTCTTCTCGTCGCGCGGCTCTTCTATCCCTTCATGACCATAATCCTCTGGTCGGGACTCATCTATGCCTTCCTCGCCCCGATCTTCGAACGCTGCACCCGATTCATCAAGCGCGACAAGAACTCGAAGCTGAAGCGACCCATCCTGGAGAACATCCTCGCCGGCCTCTTCTCGGTTCTCGGCGTCCTCGTCTTCGCCGTGCCCTTCACCTTTCTCTTCATCGCCCTCCTGAGGCAAGTGGTCGATCTCTCCGGCTCCATCATCAGGCTTATCGAGGAACACCCCGATATCTTCTCCCTCAGCCACACAAGCCCCGTCGGCGGCTTCATCTACAGGGTCTCCGCGGGCTCTATAGACCTGAGCAACATCGACGTCCTCCACGAGGTGAAGGGATTCGCCATCGCGAGTTCCAGCCGGATCGTCGGTTTCTCGGGCACGATCCTCAAGAATGTCGTTTCCCTCGTCACCACCCTGGCCTTCATGATCTTCACCCTCTTCTTTCTCCTCGTCGACGGCAAGCACCTGGCATCCCTCGTCGTCTCGGCCATGCCGATAGAGCGCACCTACACGAAGATGTTCATGCAGAAATTCACGGAATCGGGGCGCCAGCTCATCCTGGGCTTCTTCCTCGTCGCCATCTACCAGGCTGTCGTGATGTTCATCCTCGCCCTCATCTTCGGGCTGAAGAGTTCCCTCGTCCTCGCCACCCTCACCGCCATAGCATCGTTCATACCCATGGTAGGTACATCCCTCATCTGGGTTCCGATCTCCCTCTTCATCGGGCTGACGGGCGAAATAGGCAAAGCCGTCACCTTCTTCGTGCTCGCGGCCTTCTTCGTTTCCTTCACCGACAACTTCCTGCGCCCCATGATCCTCGGCGAAAGGCTCAGGATACACCCTCTCCTGATCTTTTTCGCCATCGTCGGGGGACTCAGCATATTCGGGTTCAACGGACTCATTCTCGGACCGCTCATCGTCATCATCTTCTTCGCGGCGGTCGAACTCTACGACCAGCTGGATCAGGTCAAGGCCGGGAGCCCGGGCAGCGACAAGGACAGCGCCTCCCAGTAG
>CAZRYP010000350.1:464-2658 GCA_964604295.1 uncultured Treponemataceae bacterium | reverse complement strand
GTGGGTTCACGTCCCTGTGCACGATGGGAGGGCGGAGGGAACCCAGGTAGGCGAGTATCCCCGAAAGTTCGGCGAGTATCTTCTCTACCTCGGTGTCGGTGAATTTCCTGCCTGACTTCATGGTCCTTTCGAGATTCTCGCCCTCGATGCGCTCCATCGCGAGGACGAGCCTGAGGCGTCCATCCTCCTCCGACTCGAAACTGTCGAAGTAGGCGGGTATGCCGGGGTGGGAAAGGGCCTTGAGGGCTTCGGCTTCCCTTCTGAAAATATCCACCATGTTCCACGACGAAGCCTCGCTGAGGTCCAGGATCTTGAGCACCGCGTCGGGTTTGCCGGATGAAGGGTCGGCCGGACCGGCCAGCCAGGTGGAGGCCGATATGCCCCTCCCCATCTGTTTCGTGAGCCTGTATTCGCCGATTCTGTCCGATTCCTTCAAGTCCTTGTATCCTTATTCTTCCCTGTACGCGCCCATCATGTTGGCTTTCTTCAGCGCCTCGAGGGCGGCGGTCCTTTCGGTCCTGAGCCCCAGCTCGTCGTAGGTGTCGGCGAGATTGAACCAGGCTTCGGCCATGTCGGCATCGGCGGCCACCGCTCTCTCGAAACACTTCCTGGCCTTGGAGTACTCGGATTTCCTGAAATGGATGACGCCCATATCGTTCCATGCCTGGGCGAAGTCGGGCTGCAGCTCGATCGCCTTCGCGTAGTGCTCGGTCGCGGCCGCGAAATCGTCCTCTTCATAGCAGAGGAGGCCGAGGGCGTGGATGAAGTCGGGTTCGGCGGGAGAAAGCCTGAGCGCCTCGAGCAGGTCTTCCCTGGCTCCGCCCATGTCGCCCGAAAGCCTTCTGGCTTCGGCCCTGTTGAAGAAAATCCCGGCCTTGTCCGAATCCTTGGCGAGCGCATCGGTGAAAGCCGCCACCGCTTCCGGGTATCGTCCCGAATCGGTGAAGCGTATTCCCCTGGCATTGAGGGCCGAAGCCGTGAGCGTGTCTTCGGATTGCGGCTGCATATGCATCCTCCCGGATAGCCCTGGTTCTGTCGGGCCTAATAGTTCGGCTTTCGCCGAGTCCCGCATACGAATGATACTCGATTTTTTCCCAAAGGTCACCATACTTGAAGGGAGAGGCTCTTCAAGGCCGCCGCGGCGATTTTTCCAGTATCGATAAAAAAATACATATAAGGCGAATAGTCATTTTATCGGCGGCGGGGCTTGAACAAAAAAAACGGCGGTTATATAATGTCAATATATAATTATCGATATAGTTGTACTTATATAGCACTCTGGAGGTAGGCATGCCGGCTGCGAACATCGAATTTTCGGGTGAATTGAACGGCTTCATCGAGGAATGGGGCAAAAAACCGGGCGGACTCATCATGATGCTCCACCGCATCCAGCACGAATTCGGCTACATTCCCAGGGAAGCGGCCGAGAAACTCTCGAGGCTGGTGGGGCTTCCCCTCGCGAAAATCTACGGTGTCGTGACCTTCTACCATTTTTCAAGACGACGAAGCCGGGAAAGCACAGGATCGCCATCTGCATGGGCACGGCCTGCTATCTCAAGGGCGGTCAGGACCTCGTCGAGGAAGCCAGGTCCATATTGGGCATCGCCGGCGACGAAGTGACGGACGACGGCCTCTTCAGCATCGACGAAGTGCGCTGCCTGGGCTGCTGCGGCCTGGCCCCCGTCCTCCAGATGGACGACGAAGTCTACGGCAAGGTGGCCAAGGAACAGCTTCCGGATATCATCGCGAAATACAGGAATCTCTGACGGAGGCGCGGCGCGCCCGACAGGTCTCCCCGGATGCATTACGCAATCGTCGATTTCGTCATCGACATCGTGCAGAACTCCTGCGAGGCAGGGGCGAAGTCCATAGATGTCAGGCTGGACGAGGATGAAGCGGGGGTCGAGGCGACAGTGGCCGATGACGGGAAGGGCATGGACCAGGGCGAGGTCGCCCGGGCCCTGGACCCCTTCGTCACCAACGGACGCAAGCATCCCGGCCGAAAGGTAGGTCTCGGCCTTCCATTCCTGAAGCAGGCCGTCGACCAGTCGGGCGGCAGGTTTTCCATCCTTTCGGAAAAAGGGCGGGGAACCGTGGTGGCATTCCGCTTCGACAGGGGGAACGTGGATTGCCCTCCCCTCGGGGACGTGGCCGGCATGGCGCTTTCGATACTGTGCCTGCCCGGCGGGCATGA
>CAZRYP010000350.1:0-454 GCA_964604295.1 uncultured Treponemataceae bacterium | reverse complement strand
TGACGATAGCCCGCAAGGCGGGCGGATTTGGATACGAGCTGAAGAAGAGCGAGTTGGCAGAGGCGCTCGGGGACCTCGAGGAGGTTTCCTCGCTCGTCTTGCTGAAGCAATATCTGCAATCGCAGGAAGAAGGAGTAGACCTATGGCAAGGATGACCCTCGACGAGCTTCGGGCGCTTCGTGATTCGAAACGTCAGGACTTGGCGCGGCGGGATGTGGAAGGCAAGGACATCCAGATTATTGTCGGAATGGGAACGTGCGGTATCGCCGCCGGCGCGAAGCTGACCTTCGATGCCCTCGTCGATTCGATCCAGAAGCACGGTCTCGAAAACAGGGTCCTCATCCGGCAGACCGGATGCATGGGGCTTTGCTATGTGGAGCCGACGGTGGAAGTGCTTTACCCCGGGATGCCCACCGTCATCTACGGAAAGATGACCAAGGACGCCGCCGAGGAA
>CAZRYP010000349.1:0-2672 GCA_964604295.1 uncultured Treponemataceae bacterium | reverse complement strand
ACGAGTACGGCCGGCCTGATCCTAGGAGCCCTGCCGGCCCTTGTGGCCATCCTGGGTGTCCTGACTCTCGGGGAAAGGACCACGAAGCTGCAGACCTTCGGCCTTGCGCTCTCTGCTTTCGGCGTCGCCCTCGTTGTCCTGGCCGGTCCAGCCTCTAAGGGCGAAGGAGAGGGCAGCCTGAGGGGCGCCCTGCTCCTCGTGGGCTCGATGCTCAGCGCGGGTTTTTTCAACGTGCTTTCGCGCAAGGCATCGCGGCAGTTCAGCGATTTCGAGCGCACTTTCGCCATGATGTGGACCGGAGCCATAGGCTTCGGCGTCATCGTCCTGGTCCGCCGCTTGCTGGGCGCCGATCTCGGCTCGATCGCCGCCGGGGCCGGGTCGGGAACGGCTTCGGGAAGCCTTCTCGCGCGGGCCGCCTCGGTCTGGTATTCCGTCGCCTATCTCGGGATCCTCTCATCGATCGTGGCATTCTTCCTAATAAATTATACGCTCACGCGGCTCAAGGCTTCGCAGAGCGCCGTCTTCACCAACCTCGTCACGGTGATCACTGTCGTGGCGGGAGTCCTCATCCGAAAGGAAAGCTTCGACATCGTCCAGGGCCTGGGGGCTGTCATCATCATCGCCGGGGTATGGACGGCCAACCGGAAGTCCTCATAGCGCACTGGCTCGACGAGACTATTCCGCCCGCGCCTCGGCGAGGATCCTGCGCACTATCCAGCTGGCCATGAAATGGCCGGCCGTCTGCGGCACGAAGGGTCCCGATCCCTGGACCATGCGCTTCCTGCCTCCGGGCAAGTCCGGGTCGGAATCGTCCGGAAGCGCTTCCACGGGCTTGACCGGAGGCTCGTCCGACCAGACGACCGGGAAATCGGCGTCGACGCCCAGACGTCTCAGTCTCGTCCTGACGCTTTTCGCGAGAGGGCAGCCCGAAGTCTCCCACATATTCCCCAACCTCAGCCTTTCAGGGGCGAGCCTCCCCGCGGTGCCCATGCTGGAGATGAAGGGCAGCTTTCTCCCGCACAGCTCGGCTATCAGGTTGACCTTGGGGTTCAGGGAATCGACGCAGTCGGCATGAACGGAACTCGCCCCATCTATGACAGTCTTCGCGTCCCGGCCCGAGAAGAACCTCCGCGCTGCTTCTATCGACACCTCTGGATTGATGTCCTTCGCGAAGCGGGAAAAAGCGTCGGTCTTGGGCTCTCCCAGCGTCGATCGAAAGCCGAAGGCGAGCCTGTTGAGGTTTGAGACGTCCACGGTGTCGAAATCGACTACGTAGAGCTGGCCGACGCCCGCGCGGACGAGGTCCAGGGCGCAGGCCGCGCCCACGCCCCCGAGGCCGTAGACCGCTACCCTCGCGCCTGCCAGGACGGAGAGCCCCTCCTTCCCGATGAGTATTTCCGTCCTGTCGTCGAAGCGTCCCTTGTCCTTCATCCCTGGTCCTTCAGGCTGAAAGCCCTGTTGAAGTTTTCCCTCAGCCTGAGCCGCATGGCTTCATCCCCTGTTCCGCGAATTTCACCCACCGTTCGGGACACGGAGGCTATATGGCGGAGACTCGTCCACGGCTCTCCCCTCGGGGGCTGCCAGGGCGCGTCGGTTTCCGCGAGTATCCTGTCTTCGGGCAGCCCGGCGCATGTCTCGATCGCGTGCCTCGCTCCCCTGAGGAGAGTCGTGCCGAAGGAGAAGTAGGCAGGGATGCCCTTGTCGAGGAATGCTCGAGCATCGTGGATGCGGCCGGGCCAGCCGTGGAAAATGAGGGCGGGCAGCCGCCTGAATTCCCTGCCGTAACCGAGAAGGAGATCCATGCCCTTCCTGGAGTGAAGAAGAAGGGGGAGCCCACGGGCAAGGGCGAGGGAGAGCTGGAACTCGAACGACTTCCTCTGCCGTCCGAGGTTTTCATCGTTCCTGATCCTCTCCGGCCTGTCGCCGTAAAAGTCGAACCCGGCTTCCCCGATGAAGGATATCCTCCCGTCGGCCGCCAGCCCGGACAAGTACTCCTCCGTATCTCCCCGCACCGACTGGGGATGGATGCCGAATCCGGCCACCGACAGGGGGAGCTTCGCGCGCAATTCCTCCGATCGCTCGAACTCGGCGATGTCGTGGGCGACGACGGCGCCGCGCCAGTCCGGCGAGGGGAGGGTGGAGAACAACTCTGTATCACGCGCGAAGAGGTCGACGAGGTGCAGGTGGGAGTCGCTGTACACGGCTTCATTGTTGCCACGCCGGGGATGGCGGTCAATGGCCGCCGGATATCGGGCATCGGGAGCTCCGCGCGAAAAAAACCGAAAAACCAAAAAAAAACGGCTTTAGGCTCTTGAATAATAATTGGCACAAAACTATATTATGTTATACAAGGTATTTTTGAAAAGGAGAGAGCCATGGAAGCGATTCTGATGGATGTGAAGCGCGCGATGCGGTCACTCCAGGGAATGGTGCACGCGGTTTCCGGTGCATTGCGGCAAAATGGTGTCGGTTCCGGTTTCCGGAGCGTCGGCCGCTACAGGACGGCCTTCGGCACGCGCGTCCTGCGCGATGTCTATGGCCGCGAAGGACGGGCCGACATATACTCGGGCAGGGAAATGGTCGAATTCCATAAGGCCATGTCCTTCGGAAGGAACCCTGGCTCTGAGAGGGGCTACCGTCCACGCCGCGGACCGGAGGGGAAGGGGGACTGC
>CAZRYP010000348.1:0-2697 GCA_964604295.1 uncultured Treponemataceae bacterium | reverse complement strand
ATTCACGACAGGAATATCGAAAAGCGGATTGCCCGGACTGGTGACCGTCGTCACTCCCATTATCGCCATGACCATGCCCTCGAGGAGGGCCAGCGGCATCCTCCTGCCAATCCTCATTGCGGCCGACATCGTCTCCGTCATCTACTGGAGGCGGAAAGCCGCCTGGAAATGGCTGGGATGGATCATACCCGGAGCGACAGGAGGATTGGTCATAGGATACTTCCTCCTGCGAAACATCGATGATGACACCTTCAAACCCATCCTGGGAGTCCTGATCATCCTTGTCACTCTGCTGAGCATGGCACAGAAACACCTCAGGCTGAGGATTGATCCCGAAAACAAGGTCATTCCCCTGGCGATCGGGCTTTTCGCCGGCATCTGCAACATGCTCGCCAATGCGGCCGCCCCCGTGCTCGCCATGTATCTCCTGGCCATCGATATGGACAAGGAAGATTTCGTTGGAACGAACGCCTGGTTCTTCCTCATCACCAACACCGCCAAGCTTCCCTTCAGCCTTGCCCTGGGGACCGTAAGCGTCAGCCACCTGGGCTTCGACGCGCTCATTTTTCCCCTCGCCCTCGCTGGCGGTGCGGCTGGCATCTACTTCCTCAAGAAAATCCCCCAGAATGCTTTCAACATCTTCATCAAGGCGCTCGCACTCGTCGCGGGTGCCGGATTATTGCTGTAACACTCGCCTGTCAGCACTCCCGGTCCATGAGGTCCTCGTAGGTCTCCCTGCGCACCGAAAGACGGTGCCGGCCTTCCGTCGTCATGACGACGGCGGGGCGGGGAATCCTGTTGTAGTTCGAAGCCATGGCGTGGTTGTAGGCTCCTGTCGAGAATACCGCGAGAATGTCGCCGGGCCGCGGATCGGGCAGGGAGATATCGCGTATGAGGATATCGCCGGTCTCGCAGCATTTGCCCGCGACGGTGACGACCGTATCCGGTTCCCTGTCCGCCTTGTTCGCGATGAGGGCATGGTATTTGGCTTCGTAGAGGGCCGGGCGGATATTGTCCGTCATTCCGCCGTCCACCCCTACATAGGTCCTGATGCCGGGGATGGTCTTCACCGAACGGATTTCATACAGAGTGATCCCGGCCTCGCCGATGATCCAGCGGCCGGGTTCTATCGTCACCCTGGGCACGGGAATGCCTGCCTCGGCCGAGGCGACGCGCACAAGCTCCATCATGGGATCGATGAAATAGCCGAGGTCGGGATCGGGATCCGTGGGCAGGTAGCGGATGCCGTAGCCTCCTCCCAGGTTGAGTTCGGCCGTGGTATAGCCGAAATCGGCCTTGACCTCGGCCACGAGCGTGAGGGCTATCCTCAGCGCGGCGAGGTGGGAGAAGTTATCGTGTATCTGGGAGCCCACATGGAAGTGGAATCCCCTGAAATCTATGTGGGGGGCGTCGAGAACCGCCCGCATATAGCTGTGGCGGACCGAAGGATCGAGGGGAATGCCGAATTTGGAATCCAGGCTCCCGGTCGAGATGAAGCGGTGGGTATGGCTGTCGACGCCGGGGGTTATCCTGTAGAGCACCCGGATCTTCCTGCCGAAGCGGGCTCCGAGGCCTTCGATTACGGCGATTTCGTGGAGGTTGTCGGAGACGATGCGTCCGACATCGGAACGCACCGCGAACTCGAGCTCGTCGGCCGATTTGGCATTGCCGTGGAAGATGATGGCGGAGGGATCGACGCCCGCCTTGAGAGCGGCATGGAGTTCGCCGCCCGAGACCACATCGAGCCCCAGACCTTCGCTCGCCACGATCCTGCACATGTCGAGGGTCTGGAATGCCTTGCTGGCGTAGACGGCCCCCGTGTTCGGGTATTTGTCGAGGAATGCCGATTTGACGCGGCGGCAGCGCTCCCTCACCATCGTTTCGGATACGACATAGAGGGGTGTGCCATATTCGGCGGCGAGCCGAGTGGCGTCCACTCCGTCGAAATACAGGTTGCCGCCGCGGATTTCCGCGCGCGGGTTGAAGTCCGAGATGTTCATGGCATAGCATTCTACACCATCGGAGCGCGGATTTTAAGGCTCCTGGCGCGATTCAATATGGAAAAGACCTCCTGAAGCGGTTACAATCCGCAGTCATGAAACCCAGAATAGGACTCACCAGCTTTCTCGATCCCCAGCCGAGGGCCGGCTATGTGTCGTTGAGCGACCACTATACCCGATCGATATGGGAGGCCGGCGGAATCCCCCTCGTCCTGGCCCAGCGCGAGGAGGCGGCGGCGGCTGAAAGCTGCGTGGAGTGCGTCGATGGGCTTCTCCTCACGGGAGGGAAGGACATGGATCCCGTCCATTACGGGCAGGAACCGGCCGGCGGGATTGGCGTCTTCGACGATGTGCGCGACTCATGGGAGCTCGCCCTGTTTTCCGCGGCGATGAGGAAGGGCATGCCGGTTCTCGGGATCTGCAGAGGCCATCAGCTCATCAATGTCGCGATGGGCGGCGCGCTCTTCCAGGACCTGCACGCCGTGGATCCGGGCCTCAACAAGCATAATCCTGAGGGCTTCGCGGTGGATCGACTCTACCATTCCATCGCGATCGCCGAAGGCACGATCCTCCACCGCGCCCTGGGACGGAGGTCGCTCCGGGTCAACAGCTTCCACCATCAGGCCGTCAGCACCCTGGCTCCGGGGCTCCTGGCCTCGGCTTTCGCCCCCGACGGTGTGCTCGAAGGTTTCGAATC
>CAZRYP010000347.1:0-2703 GCA_964604295.1 uncultured Treponemataceae bacterium | reverse complement strand
CACGGGGGAGGTCCTCGCGGACTATGACGAGATAAACAAAAAGCTCTGGAAGCAGTTCGAGAAGGGCGAGACCGATCAGGCCACGCTCAAGATAGAACGCTTCAGGCTTCTGTTCAGGAAGATCGGCGCGGAACTCGATGCGGGGGAGTTCGCTGACCTCTATCTCGACTGGCTCGGGAAGGGCTGCTTCCTTCTGGATGGAGCCGAGGAAGTCTGTGGGTATCTGAGCCGAAAATACAGGCTGGCCCTCGTCACCAACGGGATTAAGCGGGTGCAGGTATCCCGCTTCGAAAATTCCTCGATACGGCGCTTCTTCGAGAAGATCGTCATCTCCGAGGAGGCGGGAAGCAGCAAGCCTTCGGCAGGAATATTCGACCATGCCTGCCGCGCGATGGACTTCCACGACCGGAACAGGATGATCATGGTAGGAGATTCGCTGAGCTCCGACATCGCGGGCGGGGCGAACTACGGCATGGACACCTGCTGGGTGAACCTTGCCGGGACAGTCAACGATTCGGGCTGCGCGCCGACCTATGAAGTGCGCCGGCTCGCCGAGCTCATGTCGATATTGTAGGCATCTCCTCGCCGCCGATGAGGGTCTTCAGGATTCTGAGCCTCGGCTCGCCTTCCGCAAATCGGAAGACCGTGATGTCCGCGGATTCCCCTTCGGCCAGGGTGCCGGCGCCGGCCGGGGCCGAAGGAAAGAGAAGCCGGGCAGGATTGAGGGTACAGAGCCGGATAGTGTCGCCGAGCGAAGTCCCCGTGAAGCGCATGAAAGCGGGTATATCCCAATCGAGGAGGTGAGCGGCCCCGGCCAGGAAGGTGGTGCCGGGAAGCCCGATATGCCCATCGTCGAAGACCTGGACATCGAGGTTGCCCCAGCGGTAGAGGCCGGGCTTGGATCCTCCCAGGAGGGCGACATCGCTCACGAGGATGAGTCGCTCCATTCCTTTCGCCCTCAGGATGACCCTCACGACGGCTTCGGGAAGATGAAATCCGTCAGAAATCAGGCTGGCGGAGAGTCTATCGTCGGCCAGTTGCTCCCAGATATAGTTCCTAAGGCGGGGCAAGGCGGCGTGACTTCCGTTGCCCAGATGGGTGGACAGCGTGCATCCCGCGGCGATGGCTTCGCGGATAGTCTCGGGCTGGGCGGCTGTATGGCCGATGGCGGCGATGACGCCTGTTCCGGTGATTTTTTTGATGAACTCCAGGGCTCCCTCCCGTTCGGGGGCGACAGTGACGATCCTGATGAGACCTTCGGCCGCGTCCTGCCATTCCTGGAACTCGCCGAAATCGGGGTCCCTCACATACTTGGGATCATGGGCTCCCCTGGGGCCGTCTTCGCCGGAAATGAAGGGGCCTTCAATATGGATGCCGGCAATCGCAGCGTCGATGAGAGGGGAAGCGCGTCGCGCGTCGGTGATCTTCCTCAGGTTCCTGAGGATGCGTTCGCGCGGGCTCGTTACGATCGTCGGGACGTGCCGGGCTGTACCCGAGGCCGCCAGGCTCCGGATAATGCGTTCGATGTGCCGCCGGTCCAGGTTTTCCAGGCTGTAGTCGCTGCCATCGTAGCCGTTGACCTGGATATCCAGGAAGCCGCGACATATGAAGGGCAGGGCTTCGCTGTCGCTCGGCGCAAGGCTTGCGACCGAGGCTATGCGGCCCCTTTCGACGCCGATTTCGATGGCCTTGCCCGAGTCGGGATCGATTCCGCGATAGTTCATGGCTGCCTCCAAATTACCGGCTGAACTCCAGGCCGTTCGACGGCCATTCTTTCCCGTACCCAGAGCAAGGGTTCTGAAAAATGGCCTATGAGTACGCCGCGCACCATTTCAGGCTCCCGGCTTTCGAGAGAATCGAGGATCTTTCTGTGTGCCCGGATGAACTCATGCCGGTCGAGGGTGTGATAGCCGTGGATGGAAATGAGCTTGTGCTGCATCATCGAGAACATCGTGATGAGTTCGGCGAGAAAGATGTTGCCCGAATGCCTGTAGAGCCTTTTATGGAAGGAAGTATGGCTGTCGATCAACTCATCCTCGCCGCTTCCCCTTTCGACCTGGGCATCCATTCCGTCGACCATGGTTTCAAGTTCCCGGAAATCGTCTTCGGTGAAGAGAAAGACATCCCGGGTGAGGAAGGCCGATTCCAGGTAGATCCTGATCTCCAGCAGATCCTTGAAGCTCTGCAGGCTCGGCTCCACCAAGTAATCGAAACAGGAGAGCACCGCGTCGAAGTTGAACTCGCGCAGGAAGCTCCCCTTGCCCTGGACCGAATCGGTGACGCCGAGTTCGCGCAGGCCCTTCAGCGCTTCCCTGACGACCGTCCTGCTCAGGCCAAGTGCCGACGAGAGTTCCTTTTCGGTGGGCAGAGGGTCGCCGCTCCGAAGGTTGTGGCCGACGATATAATCCCTGATATAATTCCTTGCGACATCGACGAGATTCGCGGCCCCGGGGTGTTGCACCTGTCTGATTCCTCTCAACTTGTATGACGATAATAGTATCCCTGTTTCGGGAGCCTGTCAATTTGAAAGCCTTCAGGGGATTGGTGGCATAGAGAAGGCTTTAAATTCATATAATTAAATAATATATAAAGATGCAAATTCCCAATTTCTCAATATTCCGTTTGTCAATTGACAGGGAGGTAAAGCATACTATAATCGATTTGTACTACAACCATGATGTCATAGAGGAAGTCGCATGCCGG
>CAZRYP010000346.1:0-2744 GCA_964604295.1 uncultured Treponemataceae bacterium | reverse complement strand
TCTGTCGTCATCATCGAGATGAAGGACGGACAGCAGGTGTACAAGACCACGATCAACCCCTGAGTCGCTAGCGCAGGCGGATAAAACCGCCTATAATCTGCCATCGCCGATGGAGGAACCGCATGGTTCTTCCATCGGCGCACCTTCGGGACATCGGCCTATCCCCTGCGAGCCACTATGCCGCCCAAGCCCCGTCAAGGCGCGCCGCCGTAACCGTCGGCGGTGCGAAATCAGGGCTCGCGAAACGCCAGGCGTTTATCGGAGTTTTCATGGACAACAGCATCAGCATGGAGAAGATCGTCTCCCTCGCAAAGCGGCGCGGCTTCGTCTACCAGTCGTCGGAAATCTACGGCGGGCAGTCGGGGGCATGGGACTACGGTCCCATGGGCGTCGAGCTCAAGAACAGGATCGCCCGGTTCTGGTGGAAGGAGATGACGCAGCTCCACGACGACATAGTCGGCCTCGACGCGGCCATCCTCATGCATCCCCGCGTGTGGGAAGCCTCGGGCCATGTGGAGAACTTCACCGACCCTCTCGTCGACTGCAAGAAATGCAAGCAGCGCTTCCGGGCCGACCAGATCGACCAGGACAAGCTCGCGAAGAAGGAATGCCCCGAATGCGGGGGCGAACTCACCGATACGCGCAAGTTCAACCTCATGTTCAAGACGAACATCGGTCCGGTGGACGACGGTTCGGGCCTCATCTACCTTCGGCCCGAAACGGCCCAGGGCATCTACGTCAACTACAAGAACATCGTCCAGTCCAACAGGATGAAGATTCCTTTCGGCATAGCCCAGGTAGGCAAGGCCTTCCGCAACGAGATCGTCACCAAGAACTTCATCTTCCGTACCTGCGAGTTCGAGCAGATGGAAATGCAGTATTTCGTGAAGCCGGGCGCAGCGCTGGGCTTACTACGAAAAGCTGGGAGTGCGGATGGACAAGCTCCGATGGCACCGCCACGGCCCCGACGAACTCGCGCACTACGCCAAGGACGCCTACGACATCGAATACGAGTTCCCCATGGGCTTCAAGGAGCTGGAAGGCGTGCACAACCGCACTAACTTCGACTTGAACCGGCATCAGGAATATTCCGGCAAGGACCTCCAGTATATCGACCAGGACAACGGCAACGAACGTTATATCCCCTTCATCATCGAAACCAGCGCCGGTTTGACGAGGCAGCTCCTCATGGTCCTCTGCGACGCCTACGACGAGCAGAAAGTGGCCGACAAAGGCAACGACGACGACTGGAGGACCGTACTCCATTTCCATCCCACCCTCGCTCCCGTCACCGTCGCCGTCCTTCCTCTCATGAAAAAGGACGGTCTCGCCGAGCTGGCTCAGGAAATCCGCGGCAGCCTCAAGGAAGATTTCGCCACCGACTACGACCAGGGCGGCGCGATAGGCAGGCGCTACAGGCGACAGGACGAAATCGGGACGCCCTTCTGCGTCACCATCGATTACCAGACGAAGGAAGACGGAACCGTCACGGTGCGCGACCGCGATACTATGCAGCAGGACCGGGTCGCGAAAACCGGGCTATCCGAGTATATAAGGGCCAGAATAAAGGCCTACAAGAGGGTATGAACCCATGAGCGACGATGCCGGGGTCTTCGCCGAGGCGGCGAGATTGTCCAAGCTGGGACTTCGTTTCGCGATGGCCGGCATCGTCGCCGCCAGGGGCTCCACGCCCCGCTCCAGCGCCCGCATGCTCATACGCGGAGATTCGACGACGCTCGGGACCATCGGGGGCGGAATTCTCGAAGCCAGAGTCGTCGCCGATGCCGTGGAATGCATGAAAAAAGGCAAGGCCGGCCTTTTCCGCTACGATCTGGATACCTGTTCGGGAAAGGAATCCACGGGCATGCTCTGCGGAGGTTCGATGGAAGTCTTCATCGACGCGGTGCCATCGCGGCGTAGGCTTGTCATAATAGGGGCGGGCCACGTAGGGCAGGCCCTCGCGCGATTGGCCGATTTCGCGGGCTTCGGCGTCGCGGTCGTCGACGAAAGGAAGGAATTGGCCACGAGGGAGCGCTTCCCGATGGCCGAATCCTTCCACTGCGAAGACGATCTGCTGGAAGCCCTGGAAAAACTGCCCGACGATCCCGATGCCGCAGTCGTCATAGCCACCCACGCAGACGACGACAGGGCCCTGAGGGCCATGATCGGCAAGCCATGGAGCTACTTGGGCATGCTGGGATCCAGGAAAAAGGCGGGCCTGCTTCTGGACGCCCTGAGGGCTGAAGGTGTCGATCCGGCGATGCTCGAAAAAATCAGGGCACCGGTAGGTTTGGACATAGAAGCGGAAACGCCGGAGGAAATAGCTGTCTCCATAATCGCGGAAATTCTGGCCGATGCGGGAAGCGGGTCCTGCAGGCATCTGGCCGAAGAGCTGCGAAGCGCGAAATAAACCACCGGACTGCTCTTGAAGACGACAGTCCGGAAGACCGACAGCGGAGAGAGGGATAAGAACGCCGCGGCCCAGGGCCGCGGCGCTTCGATTACTTGCCGAGAACGCCTTCTTTGCAGGCTTTCGATACCGTGAACTTCACGGCTGTCTTGGCGGGGATCTTGATCGTTACGCCTGTGGCGGGATTTCTTCCTGTGCGGGCTTTGCGCTTTGCGAGCTTCAGGATCCCGAAGCCTGGGAGCGTGAACTTCTTGCTCTTCTTCACTTCCTTGTAGGCCACTTCGGAAAGGGCATCGAGGAAGCCTTTCACATCCTTTTTCGTCATGCCGGTCTT
>CAZRYP010000345.1:0-2749 GCA_964604295.1 uncultured Treponemataceae bacterium | reverse complement strand
GGGGAGCCTTCCATCTCGTGGTCTGCGATCAGGAATGCATGGCCTGCGTCCGCGAATGCCCCGCCAGGGCCATATCCCGGAGCAAGGCCGGCGTCATCGTCATCGACAGGAAGAAATGCGTCGGCTGCCTGGCCTGCGTCGCCGCCTGTCCGATCGGCGCCATGCGCTGGTTTCCCGGCAACCCCGTGCCATTCAAATGCATATCCTGCGGCGCCTGCGCCAGGGCCTGCCCCAAGGAAGCCCTCGAGATCCTGACCAGGGAGGCCGCCGTATGAACCTCGACCTTCTTGGCCGCAACCTCAGCCAGCTGAAGAAAATCGCCGAATGGCGCTACGAAAAAAAGCCCCTGTCGCGCGGCTACAACATGCGCACTCTCGCGATCGATGTCGGCGCGGTCGGCGCCGCGAATAATGCGCCTGCCGGCACATCCGCCGACGCTCCGGCCGGCCAGGCCCCGGAAGGCGCCGCGGCCTCCGCCTCCCCGGCTTTTTGCGAAAAACCCGTCAGCGCCGAGATGAAGCGCCTTTTCGTGGGCGGGAAAGGTTTCGGACTCAAGCTCCTCTGGGACGGAACAGGGCCATCGACCGCATGGGACGATCCCGAGAACGAGATCGTCATCGCCATGGGACCCATCTGCGGCAACACCAACTATCCCGGCTCGGGCAAGAGCCTCGTCGTGAGCCTCTCCCCCATGACGGGAGTGCCCATAGACTCCAACGTCGGCGGCTACTTCGGCCCCTTCCTCAAGTTCTCGGGCTTCGACGCCCTCGAACTCAAGGGAAAATCCAGGCGCGACCTCATCGTCTTCTTCAATGGGGACGAGGGTACCGTGGAAGTCTTCGAATCGCCCGAGGGCCTCGAATCCGACACCCACATCCTGGCCGAAAAGCTCACGCGCACCTTCGCCGCCTCGCCCGCCGAGGCCGACCTCGCGTCCGTGTCCGTCGTCTCGGCCGGCCGCGGCGCCGAGCACACCTTGCTGGGCCTCCTCAACTTCAGCCTCTACGACAGGCGCCGCGGCGGCTGCCGCGTGAAGCAGGCCGGACGGGGCGGCATAGGCACGGTCTTCAGGAACAAGGGCATCAAGGCCCTCGTCTGCCGCTATTCGACCCTCTCCCAGGACTCGAACGGCGCCGCCGACCCGGCCGCCGTCCAACGCATCGGCCTCAAGCTTCACCGCGAGATCCTCCGCGGGGATGATTCCCAGTGCAAGATGCGGAAGACCGGCACGGCCCACCTCATGGAAGTGATGAACGATTACGATCTCCTCCCCGTCCAGAACCACCGCTTCGGCCAGGACCCCCAAGGCCCGGCTCTCGCCTCCCATGTTTGGGAAAAGCTCTTTTCCCAGGGCCTTCCCGATGGCTGCTGGTACGGCTGCACGCTCGCCTGCTCCCACGCCGTCGACAGGTTCGAGCTGAAGACAGGCCCCTACGCAGGCCAGAAAGTCTGCGTGGACGGCCCCGAGTACGAAACCGCTGCCGGCGTCGGCTCCAACCTCGGCGTCTGGGATCCCGAAGGCATCCTCGAGATCAACTTCTACTGCGACACCTACGGCATCGACACCATCAGCGTCGGCACCATCTCGAGCTTTCTCATGGAATGCTGGGAATACGGCATCCTGAACGAGGCGCGCTCAGGCGGGGTCAACCTCGAGTGGGGCAACTGGCGGGGAGTCTGCGAACTCATGCACCAGATGGCCGAAGGCAAGGGTTTCGGAGTCCTCGTCGGCAGGGGCTCGCGCTACATGGCCGGCTTTCTCGCAAGCCAGTACGGCGCCGACCCCCAGCTCATGAAGGACATAGCCCTCCACGGCAAGGGCCTCGAGCAGAGCCAGTACATCTCCAAGGAATCCCTCGCCCAGCAGGGCGGCTACTACCTCACCAACAAGGGACCCCAGCACGACGAAGCCTGGCTGATCTTCATGGACATGGTGAACAACCAGATCCCCAGCTTCGAGAAGAAGGCCGAAGCCCTGCACTACTTCCCCATGTTCCGCACCTGGTTCGGCCTCCAGGGGCTCTGCAAGCTCCCCTGGAACGACATCGAACCCTCCGACAACGCCAAGTGGTCGGAACCCAACAAGGTGCCCGAGCATGTCGCCAACTATCGCGACCTCTACACGGCCATCACGGGCGAACCCCTCACCTGGCCCGAGCTCATCCGCCAGTCCGAGCGGGTCTACAACTTCCAGCGCGTCTTCAACCTCCGCGTCGGCCACGGCAGGCGCGCCGACGATTACCCGCCCTACCGCGCCATGGGTCCCGTCACCGAGATGGAATACCTCTCCCGGGCCGAGCGCTACGACAAGCAACTGAGGGAAAAGATGGGTCTCGATCCGGCGGGTATGAGCCTCGGCGATAAAATCGCCGCCCATCGCCGATACCGCTGCGCCCAGTACGACAGCCTCGTCGACGCCGTCTACGCGCGGAGGGGCTGGAGCCCCGAGGGCATACCCGAGCCAGCGCATCTCGTCGAGATCGGCATGGACTTGCCCGATGTTCTTGAAGTGGTGAAAAGGGCTTTGAACTGAGGCGCGGCGGGCTCCTTCGCCGCTCTCCGCCGCCCTCCGGGATTGAGCAGGAGCCCGCCGCGCCGGTATAGTGTCGGAACATGAAAATCAGTCCGCTGTACAGGACCGTCCTGGCCATCGCGGCGCCCGCCGTCGCGGAACTCGTCCTCACCTCGGCCACATCCCTGGCGGACACCATCATGGTGGGAAGGCTCGGCGCCTACGCCATCTCGGCCG
>CAZRYP010000344.1:0-2762 GCA_964604295.1 uncultured Treponemataceae bacterium | reverse complement strand
GGCG
Organism: uncultured Treponemataceae bacterium; assembly: GCA_964604295.1. Taxonomy (GTDB): domain Bacteria; phylum Spirochaetota; class Spirochaetia; order Treponematales; family Rectinemataceae; genus CAZRYP01. The sequence goes on along the minus strand of CAZRYP010000344.1, from coordinate 2,758 downwards.
CGCCGCGCGCCAGATGGGAGAGCAGTATCCCTGTAAAGCTCGTGAGAGCAGTGTCACCCGCCAGATGCCCGAAATCGTCGTTGATAGCCTTGAACAGGTCCATTTCGAGCAGGGCTAGGGAAAACCTGCCGGTCTCAGGGGTATCTGCCGCGAGTCCGACCAGCCTTTCCAGCAACTCGAAGGCATGGCGTCTGTTGAAGATGCCTGTAAGAGGATCACGCCGCGAGAGGTCCCTAATTCTCTCCTCCATGCGCTTCCTGTCCGAAATGTCCGAAAACGCGGCAAGTATCATCGAGCGATTCCCTATCATTAGGGATTCGGAGGAGAACAAGACAGTGGCGAGAGAGCCATCCCGTCGCCTGACCAGCAATTCTCTCTCCCTGGTCCTCCCATTCGCTTCCATCTCGGAGAGCACTTCCCTGCGCTCCTCAGGCCTTTCCCAAAGCCCGAGCTCCAGGATGTTCCGGCCCGCAAGCCCTATGGCCGGATAGCCCGAAAGCGCTTCGAATCCCGCGTTCACTTCTGCGATGGTGCCCTTCGGCATATCCACGAGGACCATGGCATAGGGGGAGCCATGAAAGACCCTGGAGAATTTCTGGTGTTCCCCCGAGATCTCCGCGACCAGTCTCCGGCTCACCGCGATGACGAAACCGTATGTGAGGGCCAAGAGGAGGACTTGATAGAAAAAGAGGCCTAAGGTGGAAATCGCCCTAGGGGAGAAAAACGACTCCTCGCTGGCATAGCCGGGACCAAGGAAGAATTCTATCGCCCTGAAGCTTCCCATCAGCGCGAAGAGGGCATGGATGACGAGGGGTGCCCTGACGATATTCCTCAATGGTTTCTCGGTACGGACCAGGATCAGCCACAGGACCTGCAGGTCCAGAACCAGGAGATAGATGCCGATATTGAGGTTTCTCGGCCCTATCGCGGGATCGACCAGGCCGAACCAGAAGTGAATGGCCGAGAAGGATGCGAGCAGGACAAGATTGGACGCCAGATGGATCTTTTTTCCCAGGAACCGGCCATAGCCCAGAAGACCTATAAGCCCGCCTCCGGCGATCAGGATGTTCGCGATCACCACTGAGAGGTAGTCGGGAATCTGGTCCCGAAGGATGATCAGGAACATGCCCATAGCCTGGAGGGCGAAATCCATCGCCCAGAATTCAAGCCCCTTGAACCTGGAGCGGGCCTGGACCCAGAGGGCTATGAGGAGGACCGTGCTGAGCAGATTGGTGACGAGCATCATGATGCTCACTGTTCTCATGTCGATGACGGTACCCCGTTCGGTAGAATATCCTGGCATTGTAGCGGAAATGCCGGGATATGGAAAGTTCGGCCGGCAAGAAGGCGAATGCGGCCGTCTTATGTACGGACCTTCACGGCCGGGACCCCCGGAATCTCCGGCTTTTCCCGCGGGACTTCGCCTGAGGCGTCCGGGAACCTCGCCTTGCGCGCGGAGGCGGCCGTGTATATCATGGATCCATGGTACGAAAACTCAGCGGGGAAGAGTGCGGGGATGCCATCGCCTCGGGCGATTTTTCTCCGTCTATCACGGCCTCGGCGGCCATGGTGGCCCTCGTCCTCACCCAGAGCTGGTGCCCCCAGTGGACATGGATGAACAATTATCTCAAAGACCTGGACTCCGATCCCGAAATCGCCGTGTACTGGGTCGAATACGACAGGGAACCCTTCTACGACGAATTCCTCACCTTCAAGGAAGAGACCTACGGCAACAGGCAGATACCTTATGTGCGCTACTACCGTAACGGGAAGCTCGCCCATGAGAGCAACTATATCGACAGGAACGGCTTTCTCCGCTATCTGAAAAACTGAGCCGAGGTCGGCCAAGCCCGGGGCAGGGCGCCGGCTGTCGCGGGAGGTTCGATGAAACATGCAGCGAGATGGATTTGGTTCAATGTGGCCGCGCGTGCCCTCACCCTCGTGCCGCAAAAGATCCCGACCCTCCTGACCGGACTGGGCAGCCTCAAGCTGGTCCCCTCCGAACTCGGTGTCCATCATAGCGCCAAGCCCCTCATCGTCACCGACGCCACCCTTGTCAAGGCCGGCCTGGCCGGAAAGCTCACCGCCATCCTCTCCGACTCGGGCATCCCCTTCGCCCTCTTCGATGAAGTTCTCCCCGATCCCAGCTACGAAATCTGCGAGAAAGGCCTCGCAGCGCTGAAGCGGAACGGTTGCGACTCCGTGATCGCCCTGGGGGGAGGCTCCGTGATAGACGCGGCCAAGCTCATCCGCATGGGAGCCACTCACAAGAAGAGCGTCTCCAGGTTTTCGGGCATCATGCCCTTCCGTAACGGCGGCCTGCCGTTCATCTGCATTCCCACCACGGCCGGCACCGGCAGCGAGGCGACGGCGGCCGCCGTCATCACGGACAGCAAGCGCCACCGCAAGGTCACCGTCCTGGATCCCCGTCTCCCTCCCGACACCGCCATCCTCGATCCTGGCCTGCTCACCGGCCTTCCCCCCGCGATGACGGCGGCCACGGGCATGGACGCCCTCACCCACGCCGTCGAAGCCTATACCAACACCCTTCATTACTCCGACGTCGAGGTCCAGGCGATCGAAGCCGTCCGCCTCATCTTCTCCAACCTTCGCACGGCCTGCGCCGAGGGCGGCAGGATCGAGGCTCGCGAAGCCATGCTCCGTGCCTCCCATTTGGCCGGCCGCGCCTTCACCCGCGGCTTTGTCGGCTACGTCCACGCGGTCGCGCACCGCTTCGGCGAGCGCTACCACGTCCCCC
>CAZRYP010000343.1:0-2763 GCA_964604295.1 uncultured Treponemataceae bacterium | reverse complement strand
AGGCAAGACCATCCTGGCCGACGGCTTCCACATGCCGCGCCGCGAGGCGGTCGACGTGTTCACCGAGGCGCTTATCGCGGTCGACAAGGACGGCATGATCGAATCCCTCCTAAGGCCGGGCGATCCCGGGTACGGAGCGAAACTTAAATCGGCCCAGGATGGCGGGACCCTCGTCAGGCTTCCCGAAGGGACCTACCTCCTGCCCGGGCTCATAGATACCCATGTGCACGCCCCCCAGTATCCGCAGCTCGGCCAGGCCCTCGACGTACCCCTCGAGGAATGGCTCAACAAATACACCTTCCCCCTCGAAGCCCGCTACGCGGACATAGTCTTCGCGCGCATGACGTATTCACTTCTCGTCGACGACCTTATCGCCATCGGCACGACGACGGCCCTCTACTACGCCACGATCCACCAGGATGCCACCAGGATTCTCGCGGATATCTGTCTGGAAAAGGGGCAGAGGGCTCTCGTCGGGAAGGTGGCCATGGATCACGGGGAGCAGTGTCCCGACTACTATCGGGACGCCTCGGCGGACGAAGCCATCCGCGGGACGGCGGATCTTTTCGATTACGTGCGTTCCAACCCCGACAACGCGGAAGGAAGGGTCCTGGCCGTGGTGTCGCCGCGTTTCATCCCCTCCTGCACGGACGCTTCCCTGAAGGGCCTGGGAGCCCTGGCGAAGCAGCTCGGCTGCCATGTGCAGACGCACTGCTCGGAGGGCGACTGGGAACACCGTTTCGTGATCGAGCGTTTCGGGATGACGGATACCGAGGCATTGGACAGGTTCGGCTTCCTCGGCCGCAAGAGCGTGCTCGGCCACGCTCCCCACCTCACCACACGCGACATGGACATATTCAAGGCCCGCGGATCGGCGGTCTCGCACTGCCCCTTGTCGAACGCCTATTTCTCGAACGCCGTGTTCCCGCTCCGCGCCGCCCTCGAGCGGGGCCTGCACGTGGCCCTCGGCACCGATATCTCGGGCGGGCCGTCCAGCTCCATGTTCGAGGCGATGCGGGAGTCGATCGCCGCCTCGCGCATGCTCGAGACAGGCAACGACGCGAGGTTCACGCCGGAGGAACGCCGCGGACGGCCCGGCAGCAGGGTCGACTTCCGCGACGCGTTCTACATAGCGACGACCGGAGGCGGCGTCGCCCTCGATCTTCCGATAGGCAACTTCACACCCGGCTATCACTTCGATGCCGTCGCCGTGGATACTGCGGCGGCTCAAGGCTCGATCCGGCTCTGGGACGATCTCGACAGGGGAGAAAAGATTCTCCAGAAAATCGTCTATACCGCGACCCGACCCAATATCGCGTCGGTATGGGTCGGGGGGCGGCAGATCCGCTAGATTCCGTCGGTTTCCGAAGTCGGGTCTCTGGGCCTCAGGATGAGGTTCAGGACTATGCCGAAGATCGCGGCCAGGCCGAGACCGGAGAGCTTGAGGTTCCCGAACACGAAGGTCGCGCCGCCCAGGCCCAGCACGAGCATGGTGGCCGTGATGATGAGAATCTTGGGATTGGCGAGATTCAGCCTCGCGTCGACCATGTTTTTGATGCCGATCGAGGAAATCATGCCGAAGAGAAGTATGGAGATGCCGCCGATGACAGGAGCCGGGATGGTTCCGATCAGGGCGGTGAACTTCGGCACGACGGCGAGGATTATGGCGAAGGTGGCCGCTATCCTCATGATGACGGGGTTGGTCACGCCGGTGAGGGCCACGGCTCCCGTGTTCTCGGAGTAGGTGGTGTTCGCGGGGCCGCCGAGGCAGGCGGCTATCGTCGTGGCGATGCCGTCGCCGATGAGGGTCCTGTGGATTCCGGGATCCTTGATGAAGTCCTTGCCTACCACATTGCCGATGGCGAGCACGTCGCCGAAATGCTCGACGATGGTCACGATGGCGATCGGAAGCATGTAGGAGATGCCCTCGGCCGAGAATTTCGGAAGCATGAAGCGGGGCACGCCCAGCCAGGCGGCGTCCCTGACGGAGCTGAAATCGACGATGCCGATGATCGCCGCGGCTATGTAGCCGATGACGAGGGCGATGAGGACGGGCAGGTTGGAGAGGAATTTCCAGCCCATCTTCGGGAAGAGGATCTTGGCCGTCACGCCCGCGGCGAAAGTGAAGAGGGCCAGGGCCCAGCATCCGTTCACGCCGATCAGTTCCACGACGGCGGGGGAATTGGTCCCGTTCGCGCTGGAGATGGCCACGGGGGCGAGGATGAGGCCGATGAGGACGATCATGGGTCCCGTCACGTGGGCGGGCAGGATCTTGTGCAGCGTTTCATGCGAGACGAACTTGAAGACGATCGCCACGACGACATAGAGGAGGCCCGCGACGGCCATGCCGCCCAGGGCGTAGGGTATGGTTGCCGGATTCTTCTGTCCTATCGCGATGATGCCGGGGATGAAGGCGAACGAAGATCCCAGGAACACCGGCACCTTGAACTTCGTCACTATGTGGAATATCCAGGTGCCGAGACCGGCGGCGAAAAGCGTGACGCCGACATCCAGCCCGGTGAGGATGGGCACCAGCACGGTCGCGCCGAACATGACGAAGGTGTGCTGTAGCCCCATGACGAGATTCTTCCCGTTCAGGTCCTTGCCTTTTTCCATCGTAGCTCCTTTGGAATCGGATCGCCGCCCCGGCGGGACTGGCTCCGTTGCCTGCGGCAGTATACGGTGCGGGTCGCAGGCCGCGAAAGCCCGAATTCATCGAAATTCACATAAGACTAAATAAATATCCATTTTTGGCCGAAGCGT
>CAZRYP010000342.1:0-2768 GCA_964604295.1 uncultured Treponemataceae bacterium | reverse complement strand
ATTTTCCGCCTCCTCCGCTACCACCGCTACCACCGCCGCTACCGCCACCGCTACCGCTACCGCCACTGCCACCGCCGCCACCGCTACCGCCGCCGCTACCGCCACCGGAACCGCCTCCCGAGCCTCCTCCGGGGCCGCCCGATTCATGAGCGCCTCCCCCTGGAGAACCTCCCCCGGCGGCTCCAAGGCCTCCAGCCCTCGCACCGCCGCCGATCTGGGCGCCATATTGCTGCGCGATGCCTTCCGCCTTCCCGTATCTGGCTTCGGTGGTAAATGCGTTTCTCATCTGCGCCATTTCCCGTGCGGTAAATTGGTGCTGCAGGGCCTGGCATACGACATCCGCAACGGAGACGGAGGGAACGCCCAACCTTGCCATCTCGCGGCTCGTCTGAAGGGACTGGAGGGCGAGTTCACTCCTCTGTTCGCGGCTGAGTTGGCGGCTCTGCTGCCGGACTTCTTCCGTGATCCGCGCCATTTCCCTTTCCCGGATACCGGCCGTCAGCCCCTCGGCGATGGTCCTCCCCAGTGTCTGTTGCTGCTTTTCTTCGGCGGCAATGGTCTTCGCCTCCCGGAACGCCAGAGAGTATCGGGAACGAACCGTTTCCATCGCTTGCACGGTCTTCTCGGCCGCCACCCGCTTTGCGATCCCTTCGTAGGCCTTGTTCACAATTGGATCTACCGGCAACCGCTCCTGCCGGGCCGCCATGACGATCGCATGCGCCCGAATCATGAGACGCTCGCCGAAATGGTTTTCCTCCATCTTTGCCGTCAATGCGGCGACCTCATCCGGATCGACCCCGGCGCGGATCGCTTCCCGGGCGCTGGCCCGGACCCGTTCCGCTGTATCGGCGGGCAATCGGCTCCCCCCGTCGGCTCCGAAGGCGGCCGTTCCCATCAACAGCAGAGCCGTCGCTATTCCTATCATCCTTCTCATCGTCTTACTCCTTTCCTCCCGTTTACTATTGAAACGTGCGAGAGGGGTCACGGTTACACGGCCCGCCGCGGGAATCCGTTCCGGATCCCTAGGGGCCGGCTTTGTACAGGCAGTTGTATGATCCGAAGTCGTCCTCTTCCCGGTACGGGCAGTCGGGGAGGTGGATCCTGCCGTCCACCCAATAGAAATACCGAAACTCCCCCGTCTTCGTAACCGTCATTTTCCAGGTCTCTGAGTCCACTTTATCCGTCCGGTGCAGAACGAATCCGTCCTGGGACGAGGCGAAATCGACTTCAGCGGCCCGGTTGTCCTTCAGGTAGAGATGCACCCGGCCAGCCTCCTCCCGATAGTAATGACCAGCGCAGCCCGCGGCTAAAAAAACCGCCGATAAAACCGACAGCAGCAAGCGCATCATGTCGCTCGACCTCCGATGGAAAGGACCGAATTTTCGCTGCCGAAATCGTCCCCTTCCCGCGTCTGTATGGTCGGATCGGGCAGCCGCTCGTCGCTGTTGAGGAGGTAGGCGAAGCGGTACTCCCCTTGCGGCAAATTGAACGTATGTTCCCAGTAACCGCTGTCGCCCACCCTTCTCATCGGCACGGCGTTCCAACCTGTAAAGCTTCCCGTGATCTCGACCCGACTGACGTCCGGGCGATAGAAAACGAAACGATAGGGAGTTTCCGGGGTTTTTTGAGGCGCGAAGGGGAAAAAGAAGAAGATCAGCACCGCAGCCGCGGCGACAGTGGCGGCAAGCCCGATGGGGCGGAGAAAACGCAAAACGCGGAGAGGGGTCACCTTCAATACCTTTTCCGAGATGCGTTTCACGGGATCGGATCGCAGAATCTTTTCCTGCCGGAGAAGCTCGACCGCCTCGTCCTTGAGCGGTATTGAGCCGTGAATCTCCTCGACAAACTCGATCTTCTCGTCGAGGGTCAATTCATCGTCGATAAACAGGCTGATGTTCTGGTGATTCATCTGTCCCCCTCCTTCAGGAGCTTCCTGAGTTTGAGACGCGCCCTGTGGACCTTCACCTTCACGTTCGCCTCGCTGATGCATAGGAGTGCCGCCATTTCGGAATAGGAGAGATCGCCGCCCGCGGCAAGACTCAGAAGTTCGCGCTCGTTCTCTTCAAGCGCCGCCATTGCCGAGAGCACGCAGCGGTATTCGGAGCGGATCATCAGCCGATGGTCCTGATCGATGGATGGCTCCGGTCCCGCTCCCTGTTTTTTCCTCCTCCGCATCTCGTCCATGAAACAATTGCGGGCGATCCTGTAGAGTAGCGGGATGTCCCGATTGGCCTCTCCATAATGACCGAGATGGCGGGTAAAGGTCTCCTGCATGATGTCGCCCGCCAGGATGCCGTCTCCCGTCATCCGCACCAGGTAGTTGAAAATCTTGCTTTTCCAGTTCCGGTAAAACAGACCGTAGTCGCTCATACGTTTAAATAACGCAGATCGTGCTCAAAGGTTACACTGCCGCCAGGATGGCGGAACGGATCATCGCAAAAATCCTCTTTAGATTCCTCTGTGGGGAATGATATTCCTTCAATCCGTCTTTTCGTTTACCTCGCAGGCCTCTCCCATCTGTTCGGCCAGCGGGCAGGGTTTCTTCCGGAAAAACTCGAAATAGAGCAGCGGTACGGCGACCAGGGTCAGGGCCGTGGCCGCCACCGCGCCGAACATCATGGCGATGGCCAACCCCTGAAAGATCGGATCGAAGAGCATCACGAAAGAGCCGACCACGACGGCCGCGGCGGTCAGGACAATCGGCCGGAAGCGGACAGCGCCGGCCATGATGAGTGCGTTGACCAAATTCCCTTTGCCGCGCCATTCCA
>CAZRYP010000341.1:0-2772 GCA_964604295.1 uncultured Treponemataceae bacterium | reverse complement strand
GAACCGACTGGCGCTGTTCCGTCCGCCCTGATCAGGAATGCCGGATCATACGACACCCATGTTCGTACGCTCGATCTGGCCGAGCTCGAATGCCTGCTCCGATATTATTTTGCCCTGATCGTCGATAAGGGTTTTTACCACATCCCCTATGGACACAATGCCTATCAAACGGCCTTCCCTCATGACGGGAATATGACGGAACTTTCGCATGGTCATCAGATTCATGCATTCGCCGAGAGTGGCATCAGGTCCGACGGTTATGGGTTCGGCCGTCATAAGTTCGCTGACTCGAGCCGTATCGCAGCTGCGGCCTTTCACGATAATCTTCCGCACGAAATCGCGTTCAGAAAAAATGCCCGAAACTTTGCCCGACCTGTCCGTGACCAGCAGGGCGCCGATGTTGTTCTCGGCCATGAGAACAAGGGCGTTCACCACCATGGCTTCGGAATCGATGGTGACTACTTCGGGACCTTTGGCCGCGAGAATGTCGCTCACCTTCTTCATGATGCCTCCTTTTTATTGCTCACCCACCTGTGAAAGTCGCCTGTTTATAGCCGCCGCCGCCCTTCGTCCTTCCCCCATGGCAAGGATGACGGTGGCCGCGCCGAGTACTATATCGCCACCCGCGTACACGCCATCGATCGAAGTCATGCCGTTTTCATCGACCAGGATGCGGCCTTGACCGTCGACCTTCAAGCCCAAGGTCGTCTGTGGAATGAGCGGGCTGGAGGAGTTGCCTATGGCCACGATCACGGCATCGGCGGGCGACATGGATTCGCTTCCCGGGACAGGAAGGGGCCGGCGCCTTCCGGATGAATCCGGTTCCCCCAGTTCGAAGTGAATGGTTTCCAAGGCGACCACCCGGCCTTTCTCGTCGCCAAGCACCCTTGACGCGTTCTCCAGAAACCGGAACTCGACGCCTTCTTCCTCGGCGTGGGCCACTTCCTCGATTCGGGCGGGCATCTCCTTCTTCGTGCGACGATAGATGATCTGGACTTTGTCGGCGCCAAGCCGAAGCGCGGTGCGCGCGGCATCCGTGGCGACATTTCCTCCGCCCAGGACCGCGACCGTTTTGGCTTCATAGATGGGGGTGGCCGCTTCGCTCTTGGCATATGCCTTCATCAGATTGGATCTGGTGAGATATTCATTGGCGGAAAACACCCCGACAAGATTTTCGCCAGGGATATTCATGAATGTCGGCAAACCCGCTCCCGAACCGATGAAAGCGGCATCGAATCCATCGCTTTCCATGAGATCCCCCAGACTGCGGGATCGACCGATGAGGAAGTTGGTATGTATCTTCACGCCCATAGCCTGGAGTCTGGCGAGCTCTGCGTCGACGATGGACTTCGGCAACCTGAATTCGGGTATGCCATAGAGGAGGACGCCTCCGGGACGATGGAAGGCTTCGAAGAGAGTGACCGAATGTCCGGCCTTTCTGAGATCGGCAGCCGCGCTCACGCCTGCGGGTCCGGAACCTATGACGGCCACTTTTCTACCTGTGGGGCCTGCAATCTTCGGCAGCTCGATTCTGCCTTCCTCACGTTCGAAATCGGCCACAAAGCGTTCAACACGCCCGATCGAAACGGCTTTTTCCGTCGACTTCAGGCTTTTGCCGACCGTGCAGGGAGCTTGACATTGGGATTCCTGGGGACAGACACGGCCGCAGACCGCCGGAAGGAGGCTGGATTCGCGTATGACAGCCAAGGAGGCGGCAAAGTCGCCGACGGCCGCCAGCTTGAGGAATCGAGGTATGTCGATGCGTACGGGACAGCCCTTGATGCAAGGCGCGTTGGAGCAGCCAAGGCACCTGAGGGCTTCCAGGCGTGCTTGTTCCGGCGAATATCCCAGGGTGACTTCATTCATATTCCCGATACGGGAAAGGGGATCTTGAGCCGCCATTTCCTGGGGAGGGATGGCGAGCCGGTCCCTCGGTGAGAGGTTTTTCCCGGCAAGAGCGGCGAGGGCGACGAAGGCCTCGCTATCTGCGCTACCTTTATGCACGTTATTTGACCTCCCCGGGCAAGCCCAGCTGGATATGGCATTTATGGTGGGCATCCTTCTCGTAAGTCTTGTATGCTCCCAGACGAAGCATCATATTGTCGAAGTCCACGAGATGCCCGTCGAATTCGGGACCATCGAAACAGACGAATTTTGTCGTTCCGCCGATGTTGACGCGACAGCCTCCGCACATTCCCGTTCCATCGACCATGATGGTATTGAGCGAAACGATGGTGGGCACACCGTAAGGTCGCGTGGTTTCGGCGCAAAATTTCATCATGATCGGAGGACCTATCACGACGACGAGATCAGGGGGCGTCGCGCTCTCGCAGAATTCCTTCAAAGGCTGGGTGACAAGGGCCTTTCTCCCATAGCTGCCGTCATCCGTAACAATAGAGACATCGGAGGTGATCCTGCGCATTTCCTCTTCCATGAGTATCAGCTCCTTGGTGCGAGCGCCGATGATTACTGATACCTCGTTGCCGGCATCCTTCATCGCCTTCGCAATGGGATGCATTGGCGCGACACCGATCCCTCCCCCGACGCAGAGCACTCGCCCGAATTTTTCTATATGAGTTGGACGGCCAAGGGGGCCTAGCACATTGGTCAAGGAGTCTCCTATATCCAGGGCGGCGAGGCGATGGGTCGTGCCGCCGACAGTCTGAAAGATTATCGTGACCGACCCTGACGTGGGATCGGCGTCGGCGATAGTCAGGGGTATTCTTTCTCCGAAATTTGTATCTAATTGTATTATAATGAATTGTCCTGCTT
>CAZRYP010000340.1:0-2775 GCA_964604295.1 uncultured Treponemataceae bacterium | reverse complement strand
GGCTGGCGGGAGAGCGGGTCGAGGCCTATTCCCACTACCAGCGGACCCTGGATTCCTACCCCGATGTCTGGCCGGCCAGGCTCGAATTGGGGCTTCTCTCGCTGGAGCTGGGGAAACCGGTCAACGCGCTCGCCTTCCTCACCCCCCTCATGGAGGGCAGGAGTGGCGACAAGTCCGTCGTGACGGGGTACGCCGTCGCGCTCTATCAGAATGGAAAGCTCGCCGAGGCCGAACCCTTCGCGCGCGCCGGCCTGGCCTGCGAGCCTGAATCCACGGAACTCCAGAGGGTCCTGGCTCACATCTTGATAGACAGGAACGAACTCACCGCGGCCCAGCCCTATCTGGACGCTTTTGGGAAAAAACTACCCGGCGACAGGTTGTTCCTCTACCTGAAGGCCGTTTCGGCCAAGGGGCAGAACAGGCATGAAGAAGCCCTCAAATGGGCGAGGAAGGCGCTGCAGGTCCATCCGGAAGATCCGGAGCTGATGGTGCTGCTGGCAGGCATTCTGTTCGGAGGCCCATCAACCAGCCATGCCGAAGCGACGGCTCTCAGCGTCGAGGCAAGGAAGCGTTTCGCCGCGGAGAAGGCAGGCGAGGCCGTGCCTGGCGCCGTCCTGCCCAGCCCCCTGGGCATCGCGATGCGCGAGGAAGCCGAGGGCGAAGCCACCCGCCTTCTCATGCTGAACGCCTATAGTCGCCAGGATTGGTACGCCGCCGCGGAGATGCTCGAGGAATCGTCGACGTCCGGGCTGGACAAGGAAGTCGTCGCCACCATACTCAGGAAATCCGGCAGGAATAGGGAAGCGCTCGCCTTTTCTTCCGAATGGTACAGGAATTCGCCCCAGTCCGAGGACGCGGTCGAAGCGTATCTGCGATCCCTCGCCGCCGCGAGCACGGGCATAGGTGTGGCTTCGGCAGGCGCTCCCGTGGTGTCGGATGCGGGCGCCGGACTCCTCGGCCTGATAGGGGGATTCGCCCAGACTTCCCCAGCCACGTCGGGCGAGATGGGCTCGCCTTCCATCATCGGCCTCGTGCTTCGGCTCCTTTCGGGTTCGTATTCGTCGAGCATGAGATCCTACCTCCTCTATCTTCGTGGAACCCTGCAGACCGACCCCGACGCGGCGATCGACAGCTACCGCATGGCTCTCATCGAGAGGGCCGACAACGTGGAAGCCATGGCAGCCCTCGCCAAAGCCTATGCCCGGAAGAAGGATTCACAGAAAGCCCTTTTCTTCATAAAGCAGGCCAAGGCGGTCGGGATTGGCGATGCCGCTCTGGCCGCCGAAATCCAGGCCTTGGAAACTGCGCTCATCCAGGGATGAATCTCTCCCGTAACCCCGAAACGGCGGAATTCCTCGAAGATATCTACGACCGATGCAACAGGATCGAGCGCCTCTGCCGCGATCCCCTCGCCATTGTCCGGCGCCATGAAGACCCGGCCGACAGGGAAGTGGCCGGCATAGTCTGTTCCACCCTCGCGTTCGGCTCCGTGGACCTCATCCTTCGAGCCTGCGAGCGTGCCCTGGAACCCCTCGGGAGCCGTCCCGCCGCCAGGCTCGCATCCATGGACGACAAGGATATCGAGCGTCTCTGGGCCGGGTTCCAGTACAGGTTCTGCTTTCCTTCCGACATCCAATCCCTTTTCAGGGCTGTCCGGGATGCGCGACGGCTCCGTGGATCCCTCCAGGGCTTGTTCCTGGACGGCGACGCCGAGGGAAACAGCCTCGTGGACGCCGCGAGCGCTTTCATAAAGGGACTGCGCGTCCTCGGGGCGGGAACGGGCGGCCGCGGCATCAGGCCGAACCTCCTGCCCGACCCGAAGGACGGCTCCGCCTGCAAGCGCTTCTTCCTTTTCCTGCGCTGGATGGTGCGCAGGGACGGAGTCGATCCCGGAGGCTGGGATTCGGTATCCCCCGCAAGGCTGATCGTTCCCCTCGATGTCCACATGGTCGGGACCTGTCGCGAGAGGCTCGGTTTCCTGGGTCCCGGCCGGGCTTCGGGCTCTCCGAACCTGAGGGACGCGCTCTCGGTGACAGGGCAATTCGCCCTCTACTCCCCCGAAGATCCGGTGAAATACGATTTCGCGCTCACGAGGCCGGGCATAGACCCGCGCCCCGGCGACGAGGTTTTCGGTTGTCTTTGAATAGCCTTTTCGCATTGACACAAAGAAGCCTGCTGTGGTAGCTTTACCGCGCCGTCGATCCGACGGCACAACGGGCAATAGCGCAGGTGGTTAGCGTACGAGTCTGGGGGACTCGGGGTCGCCAGTTCGAGTCTGGCTTGCCCGATAGAGAGCAGGTTGTCGCAACGCGACGGCCTGCTCTTTTTTTGCATGCGCAGCCATGGATCATGACCTCGACGCAGAAGCGCGTCAGGCCGAGGCGGCGACCGTCAGTTCCTGAAGCTGTGGATCGGGGCGGGAATGCGTCCGCCTCGCGCAATGAAGGCTTCGCTCGAAAAATTATGGACAGCCATGACCGGGGCGCCGCCGAGAAGACCGCCGAATTCCGCCCATTCGCCCGCTTTCTTCCCGGGGACGGGGATCAGCCGCACCGCCGTGGTCTTGTTGTTCACCATGCCTATCGCCATCTCGTCGGCTATGATCGCCGAAATCGTCGAGGCGCTGGTGTCCCCCGGAATGGCTATCATGTCGAGGCCCACGGAACAGACGCAGGTCATGGCCTCGAGCTTGTCGAGGGGAAGGGAACCCGCCTTCACCGCGGCGACCATGCCTTCGTCCTCCGAGACGGGTATGAAGGCGCCCGAGAGGCCTCC
>CAZRYP010000339.1:0-2788 GCA_964604295.1 uncultured Treponemataceae bacterium | reverse complement strand
CGAGCTTGGTCGCGCAGGAAACGGACAGCAGCAGAGCCAGGAACAGGATGGCCCCTGTGGCGCCCAACGCGCGGCACGCCCCTGCAATTCTTGTGTATGAAGCGAATTTGCCCTGCATAGACTCCCCTTCCGTATTTCGATTATGCTATACTTCCGCGACCAGGGTCAATCATGAAGATTGACCGCGAGACTCCCGCGGAAGGTTTACAATGATAGCTACCGTCATCAACGCGCTTGCCGTCGTGCTCGGCTCGATAATAGGCCTCATCCTCCGAAAAGGGATAAAGGAACGCTACCAGAGCATTATCTTCGCGGCCTCGGGCATCACATCCCTCACCATCGGGATTCAGATGGCTCTCAAGACCACCCATCTGCTGGCCTTCGCCATCGCCCTCATCCTGGGAGGCCTTCTCGGCACATGGCTGAACATCGAAGGCAGGATCATGAATTTCGGCGAAACCCTGAAGAGGCGCTTCGACAGCAAATCCGAAGGTTCCACCTTCGCCCTGGGCTTCCTCAATGCTTCCATTCTCTACTGCGCGGGGGCCTTGGCCATCGTCGGATCCTTCAAGGCGGGCACCGAGGGCGACTACTCACTCATTTTAACAAAGAGCGTCCTCGATGGTTTCATGTCCATCATCTTCGCGGGAGCCATGGGACCAGGCGTAGCCTTTTCCGCCATCACCGTCCTTCTCTACCAGGGGAGCCTCACCCTCATCTCCGTATGGGTCAAGCCCTTCGTCACCGACATCATGCTCGCGGAACTCACCGGCATAGGTGGAGCCCTCGTCATCATGATTGGCTTCGGTCTCCTGGATCTGAAGAAATTCAAGACGGGGGATTTCCTTCCTGCCCTTCTCGTCGCGATAGCCCTCGTCCTTGCCTTTCCCTTCATTCCATTCCTATAATCGATCATGGCAGTTGACAGAAGCCAACGCTTCATCCATACGAGGCAGGTCGATGAGTCGGGGGCCTGGTATGGCCTCGACAATGCCGGCATCATCATGCCCGCCGTCACCGACGAGGTGAGCACCGGCCTTTTCAGGATCGAAATGACCCTGGCCGAGGACATCGACGAAGCCCTGCTCAACCGCGCCCTCACCGAAACATCCAACCGCTTTCCCTATTTCAACGTGACCCTGAAACGGGGTTTCTTCTGGTACTATCTGGACCAGTGCCGCACGAGCCCCCAGGCATGCTCCGATGACGGAAGCCCCTGCCAGGACTGCAACACAAATCGGAGAGGCACCCGCATGTTCCGCGTGCGGACATCGGGAAGGCAGATCTCCGGCGAATTCTCCCATGCCCTCACCGACGGCTCGGGCGGCATGTCCTTCATGAAAACCCTCCTAGTCAGATACTTCGAGCTGAAAGGCATCGAGCCCGGAGCGGCGATAGGGGAGGGCGAGTACTCCGATATCTTCCCGGTGGAGAGCCAGCCGGACAGAGAGGAATACGAGGACGGCTACCAGAAGTATTTCCCCGGCAAGCTCCCCAATCCCGAACCCAATCCCAGGGCCTGGCACCAGCGTCTCCCGCGCCTGCCCGAGGGTGAATACAGGATCATCACGGGCCGCCTCAACCTGGCCGAAGTCCTCGCGGAAGCGAAGAAAAGGAACGTGACCATCACGGAACTCCTGGGCGCGGTCTATCTCGACGCGCTGCAGACGCTCTGGTTCGCCGAAACAAGAAAGCCCCCCGAGCACTTCATAAGCGTCGAGGTCCCCGTCAACCTGCGCCAGTTCTTCAGGACGAAGACCAACAGGAATTTCTCCCTGTTCATTCTCCTTTCCGAAAATATGCAGCTGGGCGCGCGCAGCTTCGATGAACTCGTCAAAAGGGCGCATTACCGGATGAGGTTGGAGAACGACCCTCGCTCCATAGCCAGGCAGATAGCCAGGAACGCGGGCGGAACCAGGAATCTCTTCGTCAGGACCGTTCCTCTCTTCATCAAGGATGTGGCGGCTCGAATACTTTTTGCCCAGCTGGGAGAAACCATGTTGAGCGGCTTCATCTCGAACCTGGGCGCCCTTCGCCTGCCCCCCGGAATCATGCCCCAGGTTCAGGGCGTAGTCTTCATCCCCGCTCCCAGCAAGACTACCCTGACCAACGCCTCCGTCATCTCCTGGAAGGACGAGCTCGTCGTCACTTTCGGAAGCCTGGCGCGTTCGCGCGAGCTGGAAAGGCTGTACTTCGGCCGTCTGCGAAGCCTGGGTCTGGCGGTCGGAGTCCGCTGCCGCGATGACGAAGACGAGTGACGGCCTCATTCCTCCCCATGCTTGAGTTTTCGGGCTTTTCCTTCCTATAATTCAGATGATGCAGAATCACCCGGTACGCCGCTTCTTTCCCAGGTTCCATGGCCGGGCATCGCCATGAGCGGCCATGGTCTGAATGAAAGGCTGGCGAAGATCAGCTTCAGCGACGAGGTCGGCGACTGGTACAGCCTCGACAACGCTGCCCTCATCATGCCTTCGGCGACCGATGCCGTCTCCACCACCCTTTTTCGGCTTTCGGCGACCATCGATGAAGCCATCCATATTCCTTCCCTACAGACAGCCCTCGAGAACACGGGAAGGCGCTTCCCCTATTTCTGCGTGAAACTCAAGCGGGGCTTTTTCTGGTACTACATGGTGCCCCATGGCACTGTGCCGAAGGTCATGGCCGACCAGGATTCGCCCTGTCTCGACTTCGACATGCACGCAGGGGATATCCTCTTCAGGGTCAGGGCGAGGGAGAGCACGATCGCCTGCGAGTTTTCCCATGTGCTCACTGACGGCACGGGCGGCCT
>CAZRYP010000338.1:0-2822 GCA_964604295.1 uncultured Treponemataceae bacterium | reverse complement strand
CTTCGCAAAGGGGGGTGAGCTTCAGTTCGGCTTTGCGTCCTGCGAGGGTGTCGCGAAACTTTACCGATGCTCCGAGGGGGGAAGAACCGGTGGCGACGATGCGGAGGTCAGGGAAGTGGTCTGCCGCTATCTTGAGAAGAAGCGCCGGATCATCGAGCCTGTGTATTTCGTCAAGAGCGATGGCACGCGTGCCTGCCGCCTTGAGAAATCCCTCGGGATCATCCAACTCCCGCCGTACGGAAGGCAGTTCGCAGTCGAAATACTCGATGTCTTCAAGACTCCGGCAAAGAACTGTCTTTCCGGCTCGCCTGACGCCGGAAAGCCATACTATCGGTCGCCTTGACCACAGCGAGCGTATCCGCTCCTGCCACCAGACTCGTTGAATCATGTCATCAGCATAATGCATTTTATGACGAAACGCAAGTATAGTTTCATTTAGTCAAGACCAAATGAAGATTCAATGCATTTTTGGTCGGAGAGTCCGCATCATCGAGGAGAAAATTTTTGGGATTTGAACACGGGCGCCCTACTTCAGGATACCTTCCTTTGTCAGTTCGTCCTCGAGCGCTTTCTGCATGAACTGGTTGAGCGAGATGCCCATCTTCACCGCCGTTCTCTTCGCCTTTCTATGCAGCTCGGGCGGAATTCTTACATTGAAGCTGCCCTTGTACGATTTTTCTGCATCCTTGCCATTTCTTTTGCATAGATCCAGATAATCCTCAACGGATTCTTCGAAGGCCGCCTTGAGCGCGTCGAGCCGGGAGCCTTTCAGCACGCGGGATTGGAGCCGGCGGGCTGGCCGAAGTAGCGGGCGAGGTCGTAGGGCGGGAAGATGCCCTTGTCGGTGACGATGCCGTCGCAGAGCTTGGGCGGGGTGATGTCGAAAGCGGGGTAGAAGCCGTGCACGCCCTGCATGGCGGTGCGGACGCCCATGGCTTCGAGGACGTCGTTTTCGTCGCGTTCCTCTATCTTCACGGTGTCGATGGTGGGGTGCTGGCGGTTGGGCGAGCCGGTGCAGAAGTAGGGAATGCCCCAGTAGCGGGCCGCGAGGGCGATCTGGAAGGTGCCGACCTTGTTGACGATGTGGCCGTCCATGCAGATGACGTCGGCGGCTGAGGTGAAGACGTCGACGTGTTTGGCTTTCATGGTGTAGCCGGGCATGTTGTCGGTGATGACGGTGACGTCGAAGTCCATGTCGCGGACGACGGAGGCGGTGAGGCGGGCGCCCTGGAAGTAGGGCCGGGTTTCGGGGCAGATGACTTTGATGACTTTGCCGCGCTCCCGGCATTCGCGGAGCATCATGCCGACGATGGTTTCGGCGAAGCACTGGGTCATGACGGTGCCGTTGTCGGGAAACTGGTCCACGAGGTATTTCGCGCCCGCGGCGCTGCGCGCGTAGCGAGCGTTGACGGCGTCGAGGGTATGGGCGAAGACTGCCCTGTCGGGAGCCAGGCCGGCGGCCTTGGCTTCGATGGCCACCTTGGCGCAGGCTTCGGTGATGGCGGCCATTTTCTCGGCCGTGGTGGGGCGGGCATGGGAGATTTCCCAGGATGCCTTGGCGATGCGCGATGGGAAGTCGCCCTTGCCATCATTGTCGATGGCCTTGGCGGCGAGGGCCATGCCCATGCCCGCCGCGAGGTAGGGGCCGCCCGACTGGGTGACCATGGCCCTGATGGCGTCGATCACTTCGGCGTAGGTCCTGCAGGCGACGTACTCGATCCTGGCGGGGTAGATCCTGCGGTCGAGAATGCGGACGGCGCCGTCCTCGTACCATGCGACATTTTCATATTTAAGCATGAAGGCGAGGTCTCTGTCCTGTCGTTCCATGGTTGTCTCCTTGAATATAGTTGATTGGGCGCGGTTTCTCTCGGTTCAACGCGGATGCCTAGGCATCCGTGTCCCGGGGCGTCCTTGCCCCGGGCGTCCGCGCCGCGATTCCTTCGCCTCGCGGAGGAATCGCGCCAATTCAATCGGGCAGGCCCAGCCGGGCTTTCATGGCCTTGACGGCCTCATCGGGTATGGTCTGGATGCTTCCGGCGCCGAGGGCCAGGGAATAGATCTTGGCCGCGTCCTCGACGTAGATGGCGCGCAGGTGGGCCTGCTCGATGGTGGAACCCACCGCGACGGCCCCGTGGTTGCGCATGAGGCAGGCGTTGCGCCTGGCGAGGCTCTGGACGACGCGCTCGCCGAGGGCCGCCGTGCCGGGCATGGCGAAGTCGGAGACGGGGATGTCGCCGCCGATATAGGCCAGCATTTCTATGAGGATGAGGGGTATGGGCATGCAGGTGACCGCGAAGCTTGTGGCGTAGGGGGAGTGGGTGTGGACGACGCCGAAGATGTCGGGGCGGCCGTTCAGGATGGCGATGTGCATGCGCCACTCGGAGGATGGCCTGTGCCTGCCCTCGACGACGGTTCCGTCGCTCATCCGTATCACCATGATGTCGTCCAAGGTCATCTTTTCGTAGCGGAAGGAGCTCGGCGTGATAGCCAGGAGTTCCTTGGCCTCGTCGCAGGTGCTCAGGTTGCCGCTCGTGCCGGCGAAAAGGCCTTCGTCGTAGGCCATGAGCGTGTTCTCGAGCACTTTTTCCTTCATTTCCCTGATAGTCAGCATACTTTCCTCTTTTTTCCGTCCGGTTTCGTGCGTTCCCGCGTCAGGCGCGGAGCGACGCTTCGCCTTCAGGGCGAAGCGATGCCTCGACGAGTGTGCGCACGAAGTCGCGGCCTTCCCGGTAGTTCCGGCGGTCCTTTATGTAAGCCTTGGCGGCGAGCACGACGATCCTTTCGGCCCTCGCCCTGGCCTCGGCGGGTTCTATGGACGTGAG
>CAZRYP010000337.1:0-2835 GCA_964604295.1 uncultured Treponemataceae bacterium | reverse complement strand
GGCAATGGAAGCCGCAACCGAGTTCGGACTTCAGCATCATCACGAGCAGGAGGGCCCAGAGCGAGGCTCCCATCTCGGTATCCATCTCCCCGCTGAGGATACCTCCCGGACCGCCGGCCTCGGCGAGACGCTTCGCGGCCCTGGTCCACCTGCCCCAGCCCAGCCGGCCTTCGGTATGGAGAATATCCCCCAGGCAGATGAGGGTGAGCTCTCCGCCGATGACAAGGTCGAGGATGGGAGCCTGGCCGGGAATCGGCGCGGAGGACGCGAGAAGATCGGCAAGGAGGCCGGATCGGGCATGCAGATCGGGAATGAGGAGAACATATGGCGTCGATACGCGAACAAGACCCCCCGGAGCCTTCGAGGAAGCGGGGGGACGGAGTTCCGGCGTATCGGAGGAGAGCGATCGGATGGCGGCCTCGGCGCTCTCCCTGAGTATACCTGGATTGGGATACCCGGAAGAGGCGGCGATACGGAGCGCCCGGCGAGGCAGCTCCCGCGCGACGGAATCGGGGCTCATCGCCCTCCTCCTTGGCTTTGTCCTGCCAGCCTAGCGCTCGGCCTCGGCCTTATCGATCCAATCCCGGGCAAGACTGTCGTCGGGATCTATTTCGAGGGCGCTCCGGAAAAATCCTATCGCCTCTCCCTTCCTTCCCGACCTGAGGGCGAGAGCTCCGAGGTTCACTATGATCTTGACGTTTTCGGGTTCGAGGCGAAGCGCTCTCTCGAGGCTCGCCCGGGCGCCCTGGAGGTTGCCGAGCTCTATCTGGCAGATGGCCATCTCGTTGAAGGTATCGGTTTCATGGGAACCGAGGCTCGCGGCCTTCGCGAAGGCTTCCTCTCCTTCCTTCCAGAGACCCAGCCTCCTGTTGGCCCAGCCGATCAGGAACCATCCGTTCCAGACATCGGGATAGCGCTCCACGAATATCCTGGCCTTTTCGAGTCCCTTTTCCTCGTCCCCCATCTGGATGAAATCGTATGCTTCCTTGAAAGTCGTGTCGAGATAGCCGAGCTCTTTGAGCTTTTTCAGGACTTCCTTCGCCCTCGTCACCTTCTCCTCATCCTCGCTCAGGCCGATGAAGCTCGTGAAGAGCGAAACGGCGCGGTCGAAGCCGCGCTTGCGAACGAAAAAGAAGGCGGCGTGGTAGTAGGCCGGGACGAAGGGAGGCTCCATCGCGAGGAGCATCCTGTAGCATTCGTAGGCCAGATCGTCCTCTTCCTCGGAACGCTCATCCTGCGACTCTTCCTTCAGGAGCTTCGCATGCTCCTCTCGCAGGAGGGCCAGGTCGAGCAGGGGCTCGGGCACCTCGGGATAGAGGCCGATGAGGGCGAGGAAGATTTCCTCGGCGACTTCCCATTCCTTTGCCTGAGCCTTGGCTATCCCCGCGTCCGAGAGTTCGGCCAGGAGGCCCGGCCTTATGGATTTCACGAGTTCCCGGTACTTGCCTGCCGATTTGTGCTCGGGCTGCCAGGCCAGGACCCTGAGTATTCCGGTTATCACGCTCTCGACGCTCACCAGGGAAGCGTCGAAGCGCTGGATCGGACCGGGGGTCTGCACGGGAATGGCCGCTCCGGCACCGAGCCCTGTCAGGCCAAGCTTGACGAGGGCTTCCTCGGGCAACTGGACGAACAGGACCGAGGAGAGGGCTCTCTCCGCCTTCTCCCTGAGGGCTTCCCGTCGGAGGCCGGCGCCCGCCTTCGCGGCAGCCTGGGCTTGCGTGCCTCCATCGGGCGCCGGCGTCGCCTTGACGCGCCCCTCGCCCTTGGCCGTATCGGATTTTGCGTTGTTGGAGCGCGCGGGCGGCTTCGAGCCAGGCTCCCTGCGCATGGATTCCTTCATTTTCCTTCCTTCCATGGAAATATCATGCCCTTCAGCGTCCGTTCGCCCACGAGTTCCTTCTCCTCCTCGAGGAGATCGGCCCATGGCGGGCGCTTCCTGTCGGCTCCGGGATTCCTCTCGAGCCATTCGTACTTCTTGAGCCTGAGCTTGACGGCATCGGCCGAAGCCAGGGCGAGGCCGGCCAGCCCCGGAGCCATGAAGGCCACGAGGGTGGAGACGACCAAGGTAATGAGGTTGTAGCCGAAAAGAAAGAGCGAAAAGCCCGGATTGTCGAGGAGCAGCATCATGGATACCTTGGCGTTTTTCTTGAAGCCCCCTCCCCTCCTGGCTTCGAGGGGCAGATAATACTGGGATGCGAGGATCGCTACGGCGCAGGTCCAGAACAGGAGGCTCCCCAGGAAGACGCCGACAAAGCCCTTCTGCGAAAGATAGAAGGGTATGCCAATCGTGAAGGAAAACCAGAGGACTATGTTGAGGAGACCCATGACGAGCCCGGGCTTCCACGCCTTGCCGAAGTTCGCCAGGCTCGATCTGACGCCCACGGACCTGTAGTCCGAGACATCGTTCATCGCGAAGGCGGAAAGCGACTGCCAGACCGAAATCGCCAGGATGCCGGCCACGAGGCCGGCCACGGCGAGGGCATCCCCTGCACCGAGCGAGAGGGGAAGCGCTATAAATACAATCAAGAGAACGAGATGTATAATATTGAACGCGGCGAGGGCAAAGAGGTTGTCCCAGCCGTCGAAGAAGGCTTTCTTGATGAAAAAACCGATCATACAATGTCTATACTACATGCTTGACCTTTGGGCAAGTAGATAGGTATTGTAGAATCTGGATACGTCGCCGGACACCGGTATGACGGACCGTCCGCCGCTTTTTCAGGTTTGGCCGGGTCAATTATAAAGGTGAAAGGGGTACGGCAATGAAAGACCAGTACCACTTCCCGCTCGAGAACTTCATCTCGAAGGAAAGGTTCGAGCGCATCAAGGCCTTCT
>CAZRYP010000336.1:0-2838 GCA_964604295.1 uncultured Treponemataceae bacterium | reverse complement strand
GGATGCCCCACTCGGTCTGGACATATTTGCCGTTCGCGATCCTCGATACGGTGGTTTCGTGCACCCCCACCTCCTCGGCGATATCCTTGAGCGTCAGAGGCTGCATGGATCGCGGTCCTTCGATGAAGAATCTGGCCTGGTGCTTGGCCAGGGCTTTCGCCACCTTGAGGAGGGTGGCGTTCCTCTGCTGGATGCTCCCGATGAAAAATTTCGCCTTCTCGATGTTGTGCTTGACGAAGGATACGGTGTCCTTTTCGCCGGATTTTCTGGACGAAAGCTCGGAAAAGAAGGGATTTATGCCCAGGACAGGTATGATTTCATCGTTGAGCTCGATCACGAATTCATTGTTCTCCACCCTGATGGCGAGGTCGGGTATGACATAGCGGGTCTTTTCCGTGGAAAAGAGCCTTCCGGGAAAGGGGGAGAGCTTCTTTATGTAGGCGAGGACGGCGTCGAACTGCTGGTCCTTGAGTTTCAGGCTTCGCCGTATATCCGCATGCTTGCCCTTCTCGAGGCTTTCCAGGTGGAGGCTCAGGATGTCGGTGGCGCCGGGAGGGGCGTCGGGGTCGATGGATGCCTGTACGAAGAGGCTTTCCCTGTAGTCGGCCGTGCATGTGCCGCTGGGATCGAGCCTCCTTATTATGCCCATGACCTCCTCCAGGTCCTCGGCCGTGGAGTTCGGGCTGAGTTCCCGGGGATCGGTCCTGTGGAACCCGTTGTCGTCCAGGTTCTGGATGAGCCTTTCGCCCAGTTCCTGCCTGGCCGGGGATAGGGGGGCCATGTGGAATTGCGCCAGCAGGTGTTCCTGGAGGGTTTCGGGCAGGGAGATGGCGCCTTCGAGAAACTTCCTCTTCGAGTCCTCATCCCCGCCGGAGGAGCTGTAGCTGAAATCGGCGTTATCGTTTTCCCAGGAGTCGGGTGAAGCTTCCGGCTTTTCCTCGGCGAAGGTTTCCAGCGAAACCTCCGACCTGTCGTCCAGTATCTCGAGGGCGGGATTCGCCTCGAGCTCGACCTGGATCTCCTCCGTCAGTTCGGCGACCGGCATGGCGAGTATCTTGATGGACTGAAGCATCCTGGGGTTCAATCTCTGGCGCTGCTCGGCGACCAGGGCCGGTCGTTGTGACTGCAAAGGATTCTCCTCTATGTGTAAATGTAAGGTACAATCCCGAAATGTCAATACAAGCCCGGAATGTTTCGTCGCCGACCCTCTGATATCAGGCGCCGCTCATTGACGGTCGGGCGAAGTCTTATTATTTTATCAGGGTACGTTCGATTCGCAACACAATACTCCGCAAGGTAGGAAGATGTCCAAACACAAGAATGATTACAAATCCCCCAAGGGGAATACCGTTTCCCCCTCCGGTCCGGAGCCCGGGCCCAGCCTCGCGGCGGCGGCGGACGGCCTTGGCAGGGAAGTGGACGCGGCCCCCGCTTCGTCGGTGCCGGAACCCGAACCCCTGACCGTCGAGCTCGAATCGGCCAGGGGAGAGATCGCCTCCCTACGCGCCGAACTCGCCGAGCTCAACGAGAAATATCTGAGAAAACTGGCCGACGAGGTGAACTTCAGGAAACGCATGCTCAGGGAAAAGGAAGAGACCCAGAAATACGCCGTGGCCTCCCTCCTGGGCGATCTCGTGCCCATCCTGGACGATTTCGATCGCGGGCTGGCGAGCGTCGAGTCGACAAAAAACGACGGGCAGCTCGGGGAAGGGGTCGCCCTCATCCGGAAGCAGTTGTCGCAGATGCTCGAAAATAAGTATTCTTTGAAGAGATTCGAATCGAAGGGCACGCCCTTCGACCCGAACCGGCACGAAGCCCTCTTCGCCGAACCGGCCGATGTCGAGGAGCCGATCGTCTCGGAGGAATATCTTCCCGGCTACGCCCTCCACGACAGGATACTGAGGACGGCCAAGGTAAGGGTCAAGATTCCCGGACCGACGAAAGCGAAGGAAGCCGGAGCCGCCGATACGGCCGGCCAGGCATGATTCGGAGTAGTTTTCTTATGAAAGTTTTAGGAAGGAGAAAATAATATGGGCAGGATCATTGGCATAGATCTGGGTACGACGAATTCTTGCGTCGCGGTCATGGAAGGCGGCGAGCCGATCGTCATTTCCAATTCCGAGGGTCAGAGGACGACTCCCTCGATCGTCGGATTCACCGCGAAGGGAGAGCGCGTCGTCGGTCAACCGGCCAAGAACCAGATGATCACCAACGCCGAGAATACCGTCTATTCCATCAAGCGCTTCATGGGACGCAGGTACGCGGAACTCCAGTCCGAGATCAAGATGGTTCCCTACAAGGTCGCCGACAACGGCAACGATGTCCGCGTGGACATCGGCGGCAAGATGTACAGCCCCCAGGAAATCAGCGCCTTCATTCTCCAGAAGATGAGGAAGACGGCCGAGGACTATCTGGGAGAAGCGGTCACCGAGGCCGTCATCACGGTACCCGCCTACTTCAACGACGCCCAGCGCCAGGCCACCAAGGACGCGGGCAAGATCGCCGGCCTCGAAGTCAAGCGGATCATCAACGAGCCGACGGCGGCCAGCCTCGCCTATGGCTTCAACAAGGACCAGAAGAAGGAGAGGACCATTGCCGTGTACGATCTAGGCGGCGGCACCTTCGACATCTCCATTCTCGAGCTGGGAGAGGGTGTCTTCGAGGTCAAGTCGACCAACGGCGATACCCACCTGGGCGGCGACGACTTCGACCTCAAGGTCACCCAGTGGCTCGTCGACGAGTTCAAGAAGGACTCGGGCATCGACCTCTCCCAGGACCGGATGGCCCTCCAGAGGCTCAGGGAATCGGCCGAAAAGGCCAAGATAGAGCTTTCGAACG
>CAZRYP010000335.1:0-2839 GCA_964604295.1 uncultured Treponemataceae bacterium | reverse complement strand
CCTTCCGCGAAGCGACGCGCTGTCTCACCGGAAAGGCAGACCGAATCGAAGGCCCCCGACTCGTGGAGGGAACGGAGGGCGGCCGCCTGGACGCATTCCCTCAAGATGACGCGCCCTTCCTCAGGCGTTCCCGCCGATGCCGCCCGCTCCAGAATCTCTTCACGCATCATGGGGCGGCCTCCAGAGCAGTCGCTGGAGCGGCCTCTGCGGCGTCATCCGTGGCAGTCGCGCCGCTCCGCCCCGCGTAGTTCAGGAAGGCCCCTGCGGCCCGCGCGAGCCTCGGCCGGCCCGCGCGGGCCGCCATCCCCTCAAGCCGCGTCAAATCCAGCGCCTCCGGATCCATTCCCGCCGCCTCGAACCTTCCCTCGTCCCATTCCCCGCCCTCGACGAACCAATGGTCGAGAAGAGCCTTCTCCGGCCAGGCGACCCGCACCCGGCATCCCCCGATCTCCTCGGTCCTGGAGCCGAAAAGCAGGTCCCGGGGCAAATTAGCGTAGGAAAACCTGCCGAAGCCATTCTCGAAAACCTTCGCCGGCCTCGCCGTCACCGAGGTGAACTCGCCCCCGGAGCCGCCAGTGCCACCAGCATTGCCGCCCGCCGCAGCCTCGCCACCCACCGCAACATTGCTGCCCGCCCCAGCCCTGCCACCCCCCACCACCCCGCAACGCGCGAGAACCCAGAGCCCCGAAAGGTATGAGGGTGGATACAAAGGTCCGGCCAGAGCCGCGCCATCGAGTGAGCCATGCCTCCATGGCTTGGCCAAAGTGAACATCCCTCTCCTCAGCTCCAGAACCTTGCCCGATTCCCTCCAGCGGTAGAACTCGGTGTGTATGCAGGCCGCAGCCTCGCCCGAGAGGAGACTCACCATCTCGAAGTCGAACCAGGGCCTGTTGCCGAAAAGCCGCACCATTTCATCGAATTTCATTGATATTACTATACATTATTGTTCAGTATTGTAAAGAAAAATCCGATAATTTTTTGATTTTCCAGGTATCGCTGCGCCACGGCAGCGGGAAAACGCTCTGCCCTGAGCGCCTACCCGACACGAACTCCACGAGAAATTGACAGCGGCGGAACAAGGACCTACACTACCAATAAGGAAAGTCCTTGGATGCTGGCCGCGCCTTTGGCTATGCAATGCAAAAAAGTGAACCGGGAATGCCATCGATGCCGCACCCAAAAACCTGGAGGGCGCAGATGGCAGTAGATCGGAGCAGATCCACGTGGATCGGAAATCTTGTCATAGTGATCGCCGTTCTCGTCTTGACAGGCTGTCCCTTGGAAGAGACAGTCACGGTGACATTCAATGCCAATGGCGGCACTCCGCCGAACCCGGCCACCATAGTCTGCAAAGTCTGGTCCACCTATGGCACCCTGGCGACGACGACGCGAACCGGGTATACATTCGCCGGATGGTGGACGAGCCTCGATGACACCGGCGAGAAAGTAACCCGGGACTCCTACGTCATCGACATAGGCGATCATACCCTGTACGCCAAATGGGTAGTCGCCGACTACGCGATCACCTACACGCTGAACGGCGGCGTGAACAATGGATCCAATCCGACCTCGTACAGGATCCTGGATACGCCTATACAGCTGGGCGATCCCACCAAGGACGGACACGACTTCCTCGGCTGGTCCCTCTACGAGGACTCGGAGATATACCAGAACACGATACCCGAAGGCTCTACGGGAGACTTTCATTTCTACGCGCGATGGGACGAGATTCGCTATCTTGCGACCTTTGACCCGAATGGCGGAACCGCGGCGAATCCCGGCACAAAATGGGTCTACCCTGATTCGACCTATGGAGCGCTCGCCACGACGACAAGGGTGGGATATGCCTTTGCCGGCTGGTGGTCAGGCGCGGGAGGTACCGGTTCGGAAGTGACATCAACTACCGCGGTAACCGCCGTCGCCGATCATACCCTGTACGCCAAATGGCTTATCGTGGAATACGATATCTCGTATGTGCTCAACGGCGGCACCAACAACGCGGGCAATCCCGCCAAGTATACCGTTCTCGATACACCGATAACCCTCCAGGATCCTTCCAGGACCGACCACAGCTTCGGAGGATGGTTTTCCGATATCGGCCTTTCGTCGTCGGCGAGCACCATTGCCGCGGGAAGCGCCGAGGACAAGACCTTCTACGCCAAATGGCTGGCCTACGAGGTGGGAAACCCGGGTCCGGCAGGCGGCTACATTTTCCACGACAAGGGCTCGTACAGCGACGGCTGGCGGTACATGGAAGTTGCGCCCTATTCGGTGGAGAGCAATTTCGGCGCGGTACCCTTCGGCTACTACAGGGCGGTATCCAATGGGGCTAACCTCCTCGTGGGGGGCACAAGCACGCTCATCGGCACGGGAGAGGCGAATACCAGCCTTCTTGTGGCGGCGATGGGTTCGACGGGATACCTGAGCGACAACCCGAGCGTTTCGGATTCGACGGCCGACTACGCCGCGAAACTATGTCAGGACATCGAATTCGGAGGGTATTCCGACTGGTTCCTTCCTTCCCTGGACGAACTCAACGAAATTTACGAAAACCTCTACCTGCGGGGATTGGGCGGGTATTTCAGCACGACCATGTACTGGTCTTCTACGGAAAACTATTCAAACTCCTCTTATTTCCAGAGATTCAGCACGGGAATCCAGTACGATACATATAAATCCTGGGACGAAAAGGTCAGGCCCGTAAGGAGTTTTTAAGCGGGGTTTCCAGACCAGACACTCTGGTGGCATCGAAACATAGCAATTTTTTTATGCCAGCCCTTGCATCCTGCCGAAGCCATTCTCGAAAACCTTCGCCGGCCTCGCCGTCACCGAGGTGAAC
>CAZRYP010000334.1:0-2843 GCA_964604295.1 uncultured Treponemataceae bacterium | reverse complement strand
GATGTCGACAAACACGAAATCGCCAGCGATCTGGACGACCTTGCCGTCGATTAGATCTCCCTCCTCCAGCCCCTCGAAACTTTTGAGGTACTGCTCCTGCAATTGTGTTTGGAATTCGTCGCGGGCGGGAGCGGCGGCGTCCATTTCCACTTCCTTATTCTCCATGTGCTTCCCTTAAGTGTAGAATTTTACTGTATACTTTCTCATAAACTTGCTCTATGGTCAAGCCGGATGTGTCCAAATACAGGGCGTCCCCGGCGATTTTTAGCGCGCCGACTTTCTTGTTGGTATCTATTTCATCCCTCATCCTGATGTTTTCCAGAATCTCCCTGAAGGACATCGACGAGCTGCCCTGGTCGAAACGCCTTCTCGCCCTCTCTTCGACGGTAGCGTCGATATAGAATTTCGCCTCGGCTTCGGGGAATACGACCGTCGTCATGTCCCGGCCTTCCACCACCGCGTCGCGGTTTTGGGCGATCCTGCGCACTATCGCGTTGACGATGTCCCTGATTTCGGGAATCGCGGAAACCTGCGCCACGATGGCGTCCACTGCCGCCGTGCGCAACTCGTCCGTCACCCTTCTTCCATCGAGGATGATGGCCCCTTCGGAATCGCAGTCGATCGAGGAGGAGGACGCACAGCCGATGAGGGCCTCCGCTTCGCCCAGTCCGATGCCGCGGCCGATGGCGGCAAGAGAGATGGCACGGTATATATTGCCTGAATTAATATAGGTAAAGCCCATCCTCGCGGATAGCAGCCTGGCGATCGTGGATTTCCCGCAACCGGCCGGTCCGTCCATGGCTATGATCATCTCCCCTTCCCCTCCGCGTGAAGGCGGTCCGAATAGGCGCGCAGGGAGGTGACTTCCTCGGGACTGAGCTCCCTGTGGGAGCCTTCCGCCAGGTCGCCCAACTCTATAGGCCCGACCCTGACTCTCTTCAGCATGACGGCCCGGAGCCCGTAATGTTCGAGCACTCGACGGATTTCCCTGTTCTTACCTTCGATCAGGACGATCCGCATCGTCCTCTCGCCGATGATCCTGACGGCTTCGGCCTTGTAGACGATGCCGTCGACCTCCAGACCGGCCAAAAACTCCCCGGCGAAGCGTTCAGGGATGGGCAGGTCGGTATCCACCTGGTATTCCTTATCGATGAGGCCGCTGGGATGAACCATCAGGGCGGTAAGGTCCCCATCGTTGGTGAAGAGGAGTAGGCCCGAGGACCATTGATCGAGCCGCCCCACATTGTAGACCCTTTCCTCGACGGCTGATCCCAGCAGGGAGGCGGCCACCGGCCTGCCCCTTTCGTCGGACATGGAGGTCACGAAGCCCGGCGGCTTGTTGAGGACCAGGTAGCGCATCCTCGACTGGGGTCTGACTATGAGGCGATCGAGGCGCACCACGTCGCCTGGAATGGCGCTGTCCCCCAGCTTGGCCGCCGTACCGTTGACCGATACCCTCCCCTCCAGAATCAGCTTTTCGCAGGATCGGCGGGAGCCCAGTCCGCAGGATGCCAGATAGGCCTGAAGCCGGATCTTTTCACGCTGGATGCTCATCCTTGCTCTCCCTCGGTCTTCTCGAATCGGTTTCGTTCTATTTCGCTCAGCTTGGGAAGATCGGCTATGGATCCCAGCTTGAAGTATTTGAGGAATTCCTGTGTCGTGCCGTACTGCATCGGCTTGCCCGGAACATCCTTTTTCCCCGCTTCCTGAACGAACTCGCGGGAGAGGAGAAATCGTAACATGCCGTCCGCCGAAACGCCCCTGATCGCCTCGATTTCCGCCCTGGTTATAGGCTGGGAGTAAGCGATGATGGAGAGGGTTTCCATGGCCGCCCTCGACAGCTTCGCCTCGTTCTTCTTCCCATAGTGATCCTTGAGATATTCCCAGAGCTCGACTTTCGGCGCCAGTATCCAGCCCCCTCCCGATTTCAGGGGGGCGAAGCCATGTACCGGGGATTCATATTCCGCCGAGAGTCGCTGGAGGGCATTCAGCACTTCCTCTTCGGACAAGCCCGAAACCCTCGCGAGGTATGCTTCGCCGACGGGCTCGCTTTCCAGGAACAGGATAGCCCCGATTATCGAGGCGTCGCCTTCAGGAGTCTTATCCATTCAGAACCTCGCTGGAATAGGGGAAAATCAGTATATCCCCGAATAGCCTGTGCTGTCTGATGCGGATGAGCTTGTTTTTCACTGCATCCAGCATGGCCAGGAACGCGCAGGCCAGATCCAGGGCCGAGCGCGGACGCGTGATAAGTTCCACGAAGGAAAAACTGCCTCGCCTCGCGAGGAGCTCGCTCATGAGGGCAATCTTCTCATTGATGGATATTTCCTCATAGAGATCGATGATCCTCTCGGAGTTGAAATTCTGGACGAGGGAAGAGAAGGTGCGCAGCAGGTCCCAGACATCGAGGTCGGCCCAGAGGGACTCGTCTTCCTTGTCGGGAAAAGGAAGGGTGCGCTGCATGCAGGACCGCTCCAGAGTCCACTCGACCTCCATTTCCCTTTGCTCCATGAGTCCGGAAAGCTTCTTGTACTTCTGGTATTCGATGAGTTTTTCGATCAGCCCCTGCCTGGGATCGTCGAAGTCCTCGTCGTCGCCCATGCCCGAGGGAAGGAGCATCCTGGACTTTATGAGGAGGAGCGTGGCCGCGAGGTTGTAGAACTCGGAGAGTTCGTCGAGACTGACGCCTTCCTCGCTCCTGAGACATTCCAAGTACTGCTCGGTTATCGAGGCGATGTGGATGTCGTAGATATTCATGTCGTTCCGCTTTATCAGAAAAAGAAGCAGATCCAGCGGACCCTCGAAATCTTTCAGCTTGAAGCTGCGGCGGACGGCTGCGGCAT
>CAZRYP010000333.1:301-2898 GCA_964604295.1 uncultured Treponemataceae bacterium | reverse complement strand
GGGCTATGTCCCCCTGGAGCAGGTGGCCGGCAAGGCCACCCACCGCTCGGACCTGTACGGGGCCGCGGCCACGGCCGTCTTCCTCCTGACGGGCAAGAACCCGGCCGAACTTCCCTCGAGGGGCCTCAAGGTGGACCTTTCGGGCATCATCGACATTTCGGAGAGGCTCGGGACAGTCCTCGGATCCTGGCTCGAACCCGACGTCGCCCTCCGCTCCCTCCCCGCGGCCGAGGCGGCGGCCATACTCCGCGGCGAGACGGGCACGAGGAGGCTCAGCCGCGGCGCGGTGGATCCTGAGGCGGCGGTCGGCCCCGCCGCCGAAAAAGCCTCCTACCCCGACAGCCTTCCGGCCGAGAGCAAGATTCTCATCGACAGGATGGATGACGGGGTGAGGGTGAGGCTGCCCCGCGCCGGCATGAAGGGCTCGGCCGCGCCGGGAGGGACATTCGCGACGATCTGGATCGGCTTCATCGCCTTCTGGACCCTCATGACCCTGAGGATGCGCGCTCCCATCTTCTTCCCGATGTTCAGCCTGCCATTCTGGGCAGTCGGATTCTTCATGGTGAAGACCATGCTGGGGCCGGCCTTCTCCCGGCGCGACATCATCCTGAACCGGGATACCCTCCTCATCCGGTCGGAGACCCTGGGATTCGAGAGGGCATCGTCCTGGCCCCTGGCCGACATAGGCTCGATCCGCCTCGTCCCATCCCGAATGCAGGTCAACCACATCCCCTCCAAGGAGCTCCTCATCGAAGCCGGCACGAGGCATGTCCTCCTGGGTACGGGATTGAGCGAACGCGAGCTGAAATATCTGGAAAAGTACCTGAGGGAAGAACTGAGACGCCTTCGCGAGCCTTGAGCGTCCGTCCCGGCAGCCGCCCGTTCCGATCTCTTTTTGGAAAACATCCGTTTCTTCACTTCCGCAAAACGCAGCCGGCGAATATACTTCATGCGGAGGGCAGGACCGCGCCGCTCCGCACCGACTCCCCTGCGGTCAAGGAGAACAGACTGATGAAAAGCCCAAGAATCCTCATCCTGGCGGCGCTGATCGCCGCGATGATCCTCCCGGCCTTCGCTCAAGGCTCGCCGGCCGCGGCGCCGAAAGCGGCCGGATCCAGCCTCACCATAGGCCTCGTCATGGTCGGTCCCTACAACGACCAGGGCTGGAGCCAGGCGCATTTCGACGGCATGCAGTATGTCGTGAGCAAGGTTCCGGGCACCAAGCTCGTCTACATCGACAAGGCCAACTCGGCCGACAGGCCGGGCACCACGGTGTCCCAGCTCGGCGAAAGCCTCGTCGCCCAGGGCGCCAAGCTCGTCATCTTCTCTTCGGACGACATGGTGGACGAAGCGAACAAGTTCGCCCAGGCCCATCCCGACATCTTCGTCATCATGGCCTCCGGCGACCAGCAGTGGAAAGAGGGAAAAGCCTACAAGCCCATGGCCAACATGGTCAGCATCATGGGGAAGATGGAGTACGGCAAGATGATCGCCGGCTTCGCCGCCGCGATGACCACCAAGACGGGACAGATCGGCTACCTCGGGCCCCTCATCAACGACGAGACCCGCCGCCTGGCCGCATCGGCCTATCTCGGCGCGAAATACGCCTGGGTCAACTACCTCAAGAAGGACCCCGCCCAGCTCAAGTTCCGCGTCACCTGGATAGGTTTCTGGTTCAATATCCCCGGCGTCACTTCCGATCCCACCCAGGTGGCCGACGAGTTCTTCACCTCGGGCTGCGACGTGGTCATCTCGGGCATCGACACCACGGAAGCAGTGGCCGAAGCCGCCAAGTTCGCCTCCCAGGGCAAGCAGGTCTGGGCCATCCCCTACGATTACGCCAAGGCCATGGACGAGGGCAAGGGCGTTTCCCTCGGCGTGCCCTACTTCAACTGGGGTCCCGCATACGTGAAGTCCATCCAGGACGCCATGTCCGGCAAATGGAAGAGCCACCACGAATGGAACAGCCCGGACTGGAAGAACATCAACAACCTCGACACGACGGCCGTGGGCTTCATCAAGGGCGCCCTCGCCAAGCCGGCCTCCGACGGCGTGGACAAGTTCATAGGCGAGCTGGCGAAGGGACTCACCCTCTGGAAAGGCCCGCTGACCCTCCAGGACGGAACCGCCTATCTCGCGAGCGGCAAGGCAGCCACCGACCAGCAGATATGGTATCTGCCCCAGCTCCTCCAGGGCATGACCGGGCAGAGCGTTTCCAAATAGCGAGGCGATCCTAAGGATCGACCGCTTCCATCTCAGGGAATCAGGGCGGCCCGGGAATCGAGAGATTCCCGGGCTACCGAGTTTCACGGCTTCCAGGGCGGCACATGACAATAGAACTGCGCGAGATCACCAAATCCTTCGGGACGGTCAGGGCCAACGATTCCATCTCCCTGACCGTCCCCCCCGCCACGATCCAGGGCATACTGGGCGAAAACGGGGCGGGCAAGAGCACCCTCATGAAGATCTTCTCCGGCTTCATCCGCCCGGATTCGGGGGAGATCCTCTTCGACGGGAAGGCGCTCGGGATCGGCTCGCCCGGGGACGCGCTCGGCCTGGGCATAGGGATGCTCCACCAGGATCCCCTCGACTTCCCC
>CAZRYP010000333.1:0-259 GCA_964604295.1 uncultured Treponemataceae bacterium | reverse complement strand
GGGGGGCCTCGCCCCCGCCCGCCGCAAGGCCCTCGCCGATTTCAGGACCCTCTCGGCGCGCTTCGACTTC
Source organism: uncultured Treponemataceae bacterium (assembly GCA_964604295.1). Classification (GTDB taxonomy): domain Bacteria; phylum Spirochaetota; class Spirochaetia; order Treponematales; family Rectinemataceae; genus CAZRYP01. The sequence goes on along the minus strand of CAZRYP010000333.1, from coordinate 189 downwards.
AGCCTGGAACCGGAAGCCTACGTTTCCTCCCTCACCGTCGGCGAGCGCCAGCAGCTCGAGATTCTCCGGCTCCTCTGGCTCGGCGCGAAGGTTCTCATCCTGGACGAGCCCACGACGGGCATAAGCCATACCCAGAAGACGAAGCTCTTCGCCGCGCTGAGGAAGCTCCGCGCCGAGGGAATGACAGTC
>CAZRYP010000332.1:0-2910 GCA_964604295.1 uncultured Treponemataceae bacterium | reverse complement strand
AGGCTCACCCTCAAGGCCGAATACGACCGCGACATCGCGAAAGGCCTGGCCATCAAGCCGCCCGCCAATTACTTTCCCGGCGACGACCCGACCCGCGAACCCCTCATGACCTGGAGATCCCACGCCCATCTCCTCTACGCCAACTGGCTCAACTACTGCGTCTATCAGGCGACACCCTACGATCTCGCCGCCATAGGAGGCACCGATGCCTGAAATCAGCCTTAAATCCCGCTCCTTCGGGGAATCCGTGATACGTCGGATGACCCGCGTGGCCATCCGTCATGGGGCTATCAACCTCTCCCAGGGCTTTCCCGATTTCGACCCGCCGCGCGCCCTGCTCGAGGCGGCCGCGCGCTCGGCCCTCGACGGCCCTCACCAGTACGCCGTCACCTGGGGCGCCCAGAACTTCCGCGAAGCCCTGGCCGCCATGCAGAGCCGCTTCATGGGCATTCCCATAAGCGCCGCCGACCACATCACCGTCACCTGCGGCGCCACCGAAGCCATGATGGCGGCCGTCATGACAGCGGTGGACCCCGGCGACAAGGTCATCGTCTTCTCGCCCTTCTACGAGAACTACCTGGCCGACGCCTTCCTCTCGGGCGCGGAACCGGTCTGCGTGCACCTGCGGCGCGAAGCCGGCTCCTCCGATTTCACCTTCGACCCGGAAGAGCTTCGCGCCGCCTTCGCCGCCGGCGCCAAGGCCCTCATCCTCTGCAACCCCTCTAACCCCACCGGCAAGGTCTTCTCCAGGGCCGAGCTGGAAACGATCGCCGAACTCGCCGAACGCCACGACGCCTTCGTCATCACCGACGAAGTCTACGACCACATCGTCTACGCCCCACATGTCCACCCCTACTTCGCCTCCCTGCCCGGCATGTTCGAAAGGACCATCTCCTGCGGCTCCCTCTCCAAGACCTACTCCATCACCGGCTGGCGCCTCGGCTACACCATAGCCCCGGCCCATGTGACCGACGGCATACGCAAGGTCCACGACTTCCTCACCGTGGGCGCCGCCGCCCCCCTGCAGGAAGCCGCCGTCACCGCCCTGAAGTTCGACGACGAGTATTACCGGGAGCTGGGAGCCCTCTATGCCTCCAAACGCGAACTTTTCCTCTCCTACCTCGACAAGGCGGGACTTTCCTACATGAAGCCCCAGGGCGCCTACTACGTCCTCGTCAACATCGAGGAGTTCGGCGCGAAGAGCGACACCGCCTTCTGCGAGTGGATGGCCGCCCACGCCGGCGTCGCCGCCGTGCCCGGCTCCAGTTTCTACAAGGACTTCGAAGACCGCTACATCCGCTTCCATTTCGCGAAGAAGGACGAAACCCTGAGGGCGGCGGGCGAGAAGCTTCTCGGACTTAAAGCCCTCTGGGCGAAAAGCGGACAAGGAGACCGACATGGCAGATAAAAGCGATTCCTTCGGGACCAAGGCGGTGCAGGCCGGGCACGACCCCGACCCGACAACCCGGGCGCGCGCCGTACCCCTCTACCGCAGCAGCTCCTTCACCTTCAAGGACGCCGCCCACGCCATCAGGCTCTTCAACCTCGAGGAAAAGGGCGACATCTACTCGCGCATAAGCAACCCCACCAACGAAGTGCTCGAAACCCGCATGAGCCTCCTCGAAGGCGGCCTCGCCTCCATCGCCGTCGCCTCGGGCACGGCGGCCGTCTTCAACACCGTCATCACCATAGCCAAGGCCGGCGAGGAGATCGTCTCGGCCTCCAACCTCTACGGCGGCACCTTCACCATGTTCGACGCCATACTCCCCGACCTGGGCATAACGACGAGATTCGCCAAGGACCTCGATCCGGCGAGCTTCAAGGCGCTGATCAACGGGAAGACAAGGTTGATTTACATCGAGTCGATAGGCAATCCCGGCCTCGACCTCGCCGACGTCGAGGCTATCGCCGCCGTCGCGAAGCGAAACCACCTCCCCCTCGTCGTGGACGCCACCTTCACCACGCCCTACCTTTTGAAGACGATCGAGCTGGGGGCCGATATCGTCATCAATTCCCTGACGAAATGGATCGGAGGCCACGGCACGGCCATCGGCGGCATCGCCACCGACGCCGGCCGCTTCGACTGGTCAGATCCCAAATTCACCCTTTTCAACCGCCCCGACCCGAACTACCACGGATTGCGCTGGACGAAGGACCTCAATCCCGAACAGACGAGGATAGCCTTTGCCCTCCGCTTCAGGAACGTTCCTTTGCGGAACCTCGGCGCCTGCCTCTCGCCCGACAACGCATGGATTTTTCTCCAGGGGCTGGAGAGCCTTCACCTGCGGATGCCCAGGCATTCCGAAAACGCCCTCGCCGTCGCGAAGTTCCTCGCGCGTCATCCCAAGGCCGCCTGGGTCCACTATCCAGGCCTCGAAGGCGATCCTTCCTACGCCCTCGCGTCGCGCATCCTGAAAAACGGGGCCGGCGGAATGGTGGTCTTTGGAGTGAAGGGGGGCAGGGCGGCGGGCCAGAAGTTCATCGAATCCCTCGAGCTCTTTTCCCATCTCGCCAACGTGGGCGACGCGAAGAGCCTGGCCTTGCATCCCGCCAGCACGACGCACTCCCAGCTCAGCGACGGGCAACAGATCGCCTCGGGCGTCACGCCCGACCTGGTGCGCCTGTCCATCGGCATCGAAGGCATCGACGACATCATCGCCGACCTGGAGCGTGGCCGGGCCGCGGTCTAAGATGAAGCCAGTCTCCGGTATTCCCTGAATGCCCGGGATTTTCCGCCACGTAAACAAAGGGCTGCCCGGGATCGCTCCCGGACAGCCCTCCTCCCTATGCAGGAGAATGAAGCAGATGCGGCAACTCTTGCGGCCTCTGCGGTTTCGCCTCTGTCATGCTTTCCTGGCGAGATTCTCCCAGCGTTTCTGTTTCAGCACCTCGGGATTGGCCACGTTTTCT